>DASSEB010000450.1:0-10758 GCA_035696765.1 Pyrinomonadaceae bacterium
CAGATCGATCGCGTCCTGAATGTAGTGATCGAGATCCTCGAGCGGCGCGAGCTCGCTCGAGTTGAATTGACACGCCATCCCGCAATTGAGAATCGGCAGTGGCTCGGCCCCGATGTCCTCGCTCAACAAGAAGTACTCGTAGTATCCGAGTCCGAATGATTGGTAGTAGTCAGGCGTGGGACGCCAGTTGAATTCAGTGTTCCAACGGTTGATGATTAGACGCCGTTCGTCCAGATCGCCGATCGTAGTCTTCCACTGATAGCGTTGCTCGAGGTATCTACCTTCGACGATGCAGCCGCCGGGAAAACGCAGGAAGCCAGGCTTCATCTCCTTCAAGAGTGTGGCCAGGTCCTTGCGCAGGCCGTTGGGTCGATTCTGAAAAGTGTCTTTCGGGAAAAGGGAGAGAGTGTCGACATCGATTGTACCCTCTCCCTCGATCATGACATTGAGACGTGCTTTGCTGCTCGTTTCTGTCGGACTGAAATTGACGGTATACGTCTTCCATTCGGTGGAAGGCACGGCGAGGTGCGCCTGGCCGAGCAGACGATCGCCGTCCTGAAGTTCTACACGCAACGTCGGCGCAGGACCAATGCGACGCGCCATCATCGTGAAAGTAAATTGAGCGCCTTTCTCGACGCCGATGCCACGAAACCCTTCGTTCGTGATACCAAACGCCTTGCCGCCCGCGGGCGCTTTGATGCGAAGGTAATGAGAGTTCGGCGTGTTCTTTATCGAACCGTGATCGAAGATGTAGAGTTGGCCCTTTGTATCGCCGCGTTCAAATTGTTTCCAACCCATCATCGGATTCGGAAACTCGAAAGAACGATTTTTTATTCGTTCGGGATAGAGACCACCATCGGCGCCGAAGTTGATGTCTTCGAAGAAGAGACCGAAGAGCGTTTTAGGGATTGCGGCGCCCGGCTTGTCCACCTGCACCGTGATTTTTCGGACCTGCGCGAAGGCGATCTGCGCTTGCGAGAACGCGATGACACAGATGAGCGTTAGTATTCTTTTCCCGGATAAGCTCATAATGATCTTCACAGATTAATCCGTGTTTTTTATCCGTGTAATCTGTGGTTAAAAACCCGTTTACCTTCCTGCGCGTTTCGCTTTTCCAGCCATCCCGGTCATCCGCTTGATGAACTCAACTTCTTCCGGAAGGTACGGCGTGCCGTCATTGCGAAAGACCTCGTGAAACCAGACCGATGGCTCGCGATCGACATACGGATGCTCCCACGAGTCCCACGGCAAATATGTTTGCGTTTTGCCCTGGACCAGTCCCCAATTGATCATGCCGACGTTATGCACCTTGCCGATCAACAGCGAGCCGAAGAAATAACTGCCGTTGCCGCGCGCCATGTATTCAGTGCAAATCATCGGACGGTTGTAGCGCTTCAACCAATTGATCCGCTTCTCTAACTCTGTCGGTGAATCGTAGTTGTGAAAGGTGATGACGTCTGACAATTCGATCTGCAAACGGTCCATCGCCGTCATCTTCTCGGGCGTGGACCAATCACCCTTCCACACGCCGGAGCTCAAGGGCTGTTCCGCGTTGACTTCGCGCGCCCATGCAAACGCTTGCGGCAGCAGGGCGAGCACCAGCTCAACTTTGTTCTTTGGTTCGAGTTCGTTGTAGCTGCCCGGGTTGACATTATCCGGTTCGTTCCACATGTCCCACGCGAGCACGCGAGGATCTTTCGCGAATGCGCCGACAACACCTTTCACGTATGCCTCGAGATGCGGATACTCAGCTTTGTTTTGCAGCGTGGTCCGGCTCGGGCTCTGCACCCAGCCAGAATTGTGTACTCCCGGGCGCGGCGCGCGCTGTTTACCGAGTTTCGGATCCGGATCCCAAACCGAATCGAAGAGCACAAAGATCGGCCTGATTTTGTGCCTTGAAGCGATGGTAAGAAACTGATCGAGCCGTCGCTTGAAGCCTTCAGCGTCCTGCTGCCACAGCAGGTCGTGAAGGTAAACGCGCATCGTATTCATCCCCAGACCTTCCGCCCAGCCGAGTTCGAGATCGATCCTTTTCGGATCGAAAGAATCGGCCTGCCACATCTCGAGCTGGTTAATCGCGCTGGCGGGGTTGTAGTTGCTGCCGATCAACCACGGCTGCCTCGCGTACCAGTCTTTTGCCTTCTGCTCGGACCACCGCTCCGCTCCGAGCGCTGTGAGTGCGAGCAGTAGGATCGTGATGATTATTTGAACTGACTTGCGCAGTGGTGACATTCAACGCACCTTCCTTTTAATAACTCTGTGCCTAATCTCTTCTGATTATTCTTACTCCATACAGTCCACCCGCGATGTTGTGGGGCTTTGCCTGAAACCGGACCGTCACTTTGCTTTTACCGCGAGTAAGCTCTTCCGGGATGGCGTAGGTCACATCGAAAAACTCTTCCGGCTTGTCATTCTGTAATGATTGACTGGCAATCTTGACCCCGTCTACGAGGATGTCGAACATGCGCGCTCCCGTTTCACTTCCCCAGTAAGAAGCAACGAGTGACACGGGCCCATCCGGCAAGACTTTCAAATAGAAAGAAAACCACCCGCCACTCCGTGCGTGTCGCCACTTTCGATTCGAATGCTCCCCAGTCTCCATACTTTCGCCCTGAAGATCGTGCTGTTCTTCGTCTTGCTCCTCTCCCGGCTGGACAAAATCAACAGTCAACGCTTCGAGCCGGCGCAGGCGTTCCACTTCCGCTTTGTAACTGGCCTCGCGCTCACTCCACTGCTGTTCATTAAGCACGTCCCAATAGACCGCGTAACGTTTGTGGTGCATGCGATAAAAGGGATAGAGCGTGAAGTCGCCTGGTCTGCCGACGCGTGACGTTCGAAAAGTCGCCGGCGCTTCCGCGACGGGCGTGGTCCAATCCGCGATGTTTTTGTCGTCAGTAATCAGCGCGGGAGCGAGTAACACTTTATCCCCGGGCCCTTCATCGCTGCCGAGTTCTCCGGCCAGCACCGTTGGACCATAGAGCACCGCCACACGGTGAGGATTGTCAGGCATAGGTTCCAGCCTGAGTGACATTGGAATCGTGAGATCAACACGATCGCCGTTCTTCCACCGGCGTCGGAGTTCGATGAAGCTGCCCGGCTTGGCAGCAACGCTTTGCTTCTGCCCGTTGACTGCGACGAGAACACCTTGTGTCGCCCAGCCGGGATAACGCAGGCGCAACGAAAGAGTGAGCGGCTTACTCGTCTTGACCGTGAAACTTACTCTGTCTGATTCGGGATAACGGGTCTCTTGTTTGAGCGAGAAGCCCTTCTCGCGCCAGTTGAGTTCGGAAGGAATGAACAGGTTGACCCACAGCGCATAGTCGCTGTGAAAGTAGATGGAGTCGCCATACTTTGCATGGTTCTCCATCCCTGTGCCGACGCAGCACCAGAAACTGTCGAACGGCTTTGAATAAGTTTTGTGCGAGCCTGCCTTCAGCGGAACGTAATAACAGACCATGCCATCGTCGGGATTCTGCGAGGCGAGGATGTGGTTATACAGCGCACGCTCGTAATAGTCTGCGTATTCTGCCGACGCGTGCCATTCGAAAAGGTGCCGCGTCAGCTTGAGCATGTTGTAGGTGTTACACGTCTCGGTCGTGTCTTCACTGAGACGGTCGCTGAGTTTATCCGGCGGGCCAAAGCGCTCGCCGTCACTGTTTCCACCGGTGACGTAAGAATGATGATGGACCACGCGGTCCCAGAAAAATTCAGCAGCAGTTTTGTCTGACGCGTCTTCGGTTAGCTCGTACCGACGTGCGAGCCCGATCAATTTCGGAATTTGCGTGTTCGCGTGTAGTCCCTGCAAACGATCTTCGCGCCGCGCCAATGGTTCGAGCACCGCTTTGTGGTGGAAGCGTCGCGACAGTTTCAGATACTTTTCGTCGCCAGTACGCGCGTTAAGTTCGGCAAGCACTTCATTCATGCCGCCGTGCTCACACGCGAGCATGTGCTGAAACTGTTCTTCGTTAAGATTGGCGACTGTCGCATCGGCCCAGTCGGCCAGCTTGATGGCGATAGCCAGCGCTTTTGTGTTGCGGGTGTATCGATCGGCGTCCAGCAGCCCGGCGAACAGTTTATGCAGCGTGTACCAGGGGACCCAACCGCCGTTGAGGTCGAAGGGTTGCGTGCGGATGTCGCCGGCGGCGATTTCTTTGAAGATTCTCTTTCCATTTGGGATGGCGGCAACGTAACCATTGCCGTTTGCCTGTTGGCACGCGTCGAGCTCGGCGACGATGTAATTCACTCGTTCACGAAAGCGGACGTCGCCAGTCGAAGCAAACATCATGGCGCACGCGGACAAGTAGTGGCCGAGTGAGTGACCGGCGATCGTCATCGCCTCCCAACCGCCGTAGACTTTGGCCTTCGGTGTGAGACCCGCTTCTTTTCTGAACCCGCTCAATAATCGATCCGGATCGAGCCGCAACAGGTACTCGGCGTCGCGCATCATCGCGTGCTTGAATGGACCGTCGAGCAAACGCACGTCTTCGAGAGGAAATGCGTAAGCCTCGCGCTGAACGCGATCTGGCGCTTGTGCATTTGTCGAAGATGCCTCACGCAAAGGCGCAAAGAGGCAGACAAAAATTGTAAGCACAAAGATTAACTTTGCACCTCTGCGTCTTGGCGCGAGAACGACCTGCATCATCGGACACCCAGCAAAATATCGATCGTTAGCTGATCGAGCCGCTCATATTTCAACCCGCGCGAAGCGAGTCCGCCGCGATCGAAATTCGCGGATAGCAACTCGCCCGCGTGCTGTGAACTGAACTTTGTGTCGCGTCCATCGCCGCTCGTCTCGGAAATCTCGGCCAGCAAAGCTTTGATCTCCGGATCGGCGTTCCACTGCTCGCCCTTCTCCTTGAAGATCAGGTAAGTGCGCATGCAACCGCGCGCGAATTCTTTCACGCCTTCGTAATCTTCCGTGCGATACGCATGCGCGTCGAAGTGTCGCGATCCCGAGTAACCAACATCTTCCAAAAACTTCACCAGCCAGAAAGCGGCCTTTGGATTTGCGGAGCCGAAGCGCAGGTCCTGATCGTAGCGGCCGGGAATCTGATCGTTGAGATCGATATGGAAGAGCTTTCCTGCCTCCCACGCTTGCGCGACCGAGTGGGTCATGTTCAGACCAGCCATGTGCTCGTGGGCCACTTCAGGATTTACGCCCACCATCTCCGGGCGGTCGAGCGTTGCGATGAGACCGAGATAAGCGCCGGTGGTCGGCATGTAGATGTCGGCACGCGGCTCGTTGGGCTTCGCTTCGAGCGCAAACTTGTAGTCGTATTTCCGATCGAGAGAATACTCGCAGAGATAGTTGAGCGCTTCTCTCAATCTTTTCACTGCCTCATCAGGGCGGCGACAGCCGTCCGTTTCCACACCTTCACGCCCGCCCCACAAGACGAAGATCTTCGCTCCACACTCCGCACCGAGATCCATGGCGCGCATCGTCTTCTGCAACGCGTAAGCACGCACCGAGCGATCGTTCGCGGTAAACGCGCCATCGCGGAACACCGGATCGTAAAAGAGATTGACGGTCGCCATCGGCACGGCGATTCCGTTCTCTTCGCAGGCGCGACGAAACTCGCTCACGATGCGATCACGTTCCTGCGGCGAAGCGTCGATGGGCACGAGATCGTTGTCGTGAAAGTTGACGCCGTAAGCGCCGATCTCGCTGAGCATTCGCACTGCTTCGACCGGCGTCAGCGTCGGACGAACAGCGTCGCCGAATGGATCGCGTCCGCGGTTGCCGACGGTCCAAAGTCCGAATGTGAATTTGTGCTCGCGGCGTGGTGTGTAGTTCTCGTTTGACATGTACTTCTCCTATTAACGGCCTCGTAATTCATTAATCTTCTTCGTGAACTCATCAACATTGTCGCGCTTAATGACGAGCGTCGGAATGAAGATCTGCTTGTTTGCAGGGATCGACGCTTTGTCGCCCCTGAGAGATTCGCGCATCAATTTAATCGCCTGGTAGCCAAATTCGAAAGGCTGCTGGACCACCGTGGCGTAGATTGCCCCCTGCCGCACGCCGCTCAGCGTTTCGTCTTCTTCGTCAAACGCGATGATCTTTACCTGACCAATCTTGTTCGCGTCGTGCACGGCGTTCAGGATTGCGGGACCGTTGTAACTCCAAAGACCGACAAGCGCGGCGACATCGGGATGACTCACGAGCGTGTCAGACACATTCGACTTCGCGCGCACACGATCGGTGTCGTCGGTGCGGATGTCGAGTATCTCGATGTTAGAGCCTTGCAGCGTCTCACGAATTCCCTGCGAACGCTCTTGAGCATTTCGAGCGTCGAGCTTGCCAACGAAGAGCATGATCTTGCCGCCCTGCGGCAGCGCTTCTTTGATTAAGCCGCCCGCGACGCGTCCCGCTGCAACGTTGTCCGTTCCCACGTAGAACGCGCGATCGCTTTTGGGCGCGTCGGAATCCTGCGTCACGACGAGCGTGCGCTTCGCCGTTTCGTTGAGCGCCTGCGTTTGATTGTCGGGATCGACCGGGCTGACGGCGATGCCGTCGACTCCCTTCGCCAGCAGATCGTCGAGCAGTCGTTTCTGCTCGGCGGCTGTTCCATCGGATGGAATCCTGAATTCGACGGTCACATCGTTGAGTTCGGCGTCCGCTTTTTCAGTGCCTTTGCGGGCGATGGTCCAGAAGTCGGATGTGTTGTTGGTGACGAAAGCGAGCCGCAGGTTTCCGGTTGTGCCGCCGCTATTAGCCGGACCAGTGTTGTTCGTACACGATGCGACTAACAGCAAAGACACACAGATGAGCCCGCAGGTTATTTTCATGCTGTTCTCCTTCGACTAGTCCGTTTTTCGCACTACAACATGCCCGAAAGCCGCGCTGCCCGGTGATGAACCGCGGAAGATGTACGGGTGATGGCCTGTTAACACAGCAAAGCTGTCGGCCACGTCAGCCACTGTGTCTTCAGCGTCGCGGTTTCCCAGGACAGCGACGGTGCCGCCACTGCCGCCGCCCGTAATCTTCGCGCCAAAGAGCCCGCGGTCCGCTCCGGCGGACCTCACTAGTTCGACCAGCAGGTCTGTGCCCGTTGAGCCAAGGCCGCAGGCGGAGTAACTCGCGTGAGACTCGTACATCAATTTTCCCAGCTCGATCTTTTCTGCGTGGCCCAACTTTCTCCGCAACAGATCCGCAAACCTGTGCACCCGTGAATTCTCGTAGACCGCGTGCGCTGTCGGAGCGTGAATCGCGTACGTGCGTGCGGGCTCGATATTCGTCACCGTGTCAGTAGTTCCGCCGTAGCGTGTAAGAAACTCCGCTCCGAGTAAACTCTCGGGTAACTTCGCTGCGAACCTTTCTTCAAATTCCGCGGGTGTCAGATTCGCCAGATAACCGCGCCACTTCGGATCATTGATCTCCACGCGATCGCCGCTCTGCTCGACGCTTAATCCATCGAGATCGGCAATGATTCGATAACCCATAAACGTGCCGGCTCGCACTGAGCCGTAATCGCCCTCGCCAACAGAATGACGCGTACCCGAATCGAGTCCCCACACCGCCAGCTCTTCCGGCAACGAGATCGTCCCCAACACCTCAGCGGGCTGACAACTCATCGCGAGTAGTTGATTCGCTTCACCACAAGCCACGCTCATCTGGTCCATCACACCACACGGTGCGCCGACAACCAGGTTCTCAACGCGTTGGCACAGCAACGCGATATCGCGTGGCGCAATTTCAATGTCAAAGGCTGCGGCTACGGCCGTCATAGTTGCCACTTCGAGCGCGGCGGAAGAACTGACGCCTTTGCCTTCGGGAACACGCGATGAGATCAGCAGACGTGCTCCCTGATCGAAGTGTGTCCCGAGCTCGCGCATCAAAACCAGAAAAACACCGGCCACGTACGCCGCCCACTTATCGCTTTTGAAAACCGCACGCGCTTCGTTGTATCCGATCGGCTGTCCGTCACGCTCGAACTCCGCCAGCGGCATTTCAAAAGTCAGCGTTTCGGTTTCCGATAAACTAACCAGACTCAATCGCCGTGCGTCGTCTTTTTGCAGTGCCACGAGGGTGGCTTCCGCGATCGGCAACTCGAGCACGAGTGAGCCGGAGTAGTCGGCAATGCCGCCCATCACATCAAGCCGGCCCGGCGCGCGCGCGACGATGATGTGCTGTCGCGAATCAAAGAGCGCGTGCGTGCGTAGTCCGTCGACAAACTCAGACACATCGGAGACTTCGACATTATCCATCGCTCAGACCACGTTCCTTCAACGCCCTGCGCAGCAACGGCTCAATCTCGGCGCGGATTGCGGGGTTCGCATATCCGGCCCACGCAATGTCGGGTTCGACGCGCAGGGGAGCACGCAAAGCATCGCCGCGTTCGTCAGTAACAATCACACCCGCCTCGCGCGCGATTAACTCCGTACACACATCGTAAGGATGACAGCAGATCCCGAGCGCAAGCCCGCGCTTGTTCAGCAACGACTCAACTAACGGCCGCAGATCCGCGACAAAACGATCGTGACCCATCATCAACTCGTAAAGTTGGCCGCCGGAGGAGAGATACTGGTCTTCAAAACAATGCGTCTTTCCGGCCTCGACTGGACCAAGTGCGCCCTGCACGATCTCTTCATCAATCGCGGCGAGCTCGTCGCGTGCGCCCGGAAAGAAACGCGCAATCATCGCAAAGCCATGCCGGATCGTCTTCGCACGGGACGGGCGAATTGATAGCGGCTTTCGTTCCCCGGTTAGACGATTGAACCGCTCGGCATGCGCCCCTTCGCCGCAGATGGCCCACAGCACATCGCAGAGATGTTGCTTCACGAGCGGAATCTCAGTTTGCACCGCGAGCTCGATGTCTTGCAGGTTTGTGCCTGCGCCACGATTCGGCGCCACGCCCGTCAGGATCCACGCACTGCGCTTCTGATACATCAGGCCGCGCGTGCCGTCGATCGGATCGACGACTACGCGCCACACGGCATCCTGCTCGGTCGCTCCAACCGGTAACACGAGCTGCCCGTCTTCGATGCCTTCCGCAATCAGCACGAGCGGCGCGACGCACGCCAATTCTTTTTCAAACAACTCGATCACCACATCTTCGCTGACTCGATCGACTGCGTAAATCGTGTCACCCGGCGATTCATCATCTGCGACCGCGGCCAGTTGCTCCAACCCCTGCTGCTCACACTCTGCAACGACCGCGTCGCGCACTCGCTCGTGAATCCGGCGAATCGGGTCCAGCAATTCTCTTACGTCTCCGATCATTGGCGCTCCTGCGAAACGTGCTTGTAATGCACGTTCGATTGCGCGCGCAGTTCGGCAGCTTTCTCTTCCGGCGCCGTGTCGGAGAGGAAGTTGCCGCCGCCGATTTCCGGTCCGGCCAGGTACTTGAGAAGATTCGGTCGACGCAGCGGCGGATGAAACTCGATGTGAAAGTGAAAACTCGAATAGTCGCCACCGTCCGTAGGAGCCTGATGCAACGGCATCACGTAGGGAAAGGGCATCTGCCACAGGTTGTCAAACTTTACGAGCACTTGTTTCAGCAACGCGGCGAAGTCACGCAGTTCGTCCGGCGCGAGCGTCGCGAGACTCGGGTGTGTTGCCTTGGGCGCGACGAAGACCTCGTAAGCGTAGCGCGCAAAGTAGGGGAGGAAAGCGATGGCTGTTTCGTTCTCGCAGATGATGCGCCGGCCGTCTTCCTTCTCCGCGCGAATCACATCCTGAAACAGAACGCGCCCGGTTTCGGCGAAGTGTCGACTACTCGCACGCGCTTCCGTTTCGATCGTTTTGAAGACGAAGTTTGTCGCGTAAATCTGGCAGTGTGGGTGCGGGTTTGAAACGCCGACTGCTTCGCCTTTGTTCTCAAAGATCAAAACGTGCTTGATCTCCTGGTGACCACTCAGGTCGCTATACTGTTCCTGCCACACCTGAAGCAGATTTTCGATCGCGGGCGGCTCGAGTTCAGCAAGAGCGAGACTGTGGTTTGGGCTGTAGCAAACTACGCGCGCGATTCCTGTCGCTGGACGATTGCGATAAATGCCCGCGGGCGTTTGGAGTGTTTGCGGCGCGTCAAAGCCGACGCATGGATGATCGTTGTCGAAAACGAACGTGCTGGTGTAGTTGTCGTTGCGCGCGCCGCTAACGCGCAGGTTGCCGGGACACAGATAGCAGTCCGCTACGTATTCGGGCAGCGGCACTTCGTTGTGGTCAATCGTCTCGCCGCTCCACGGCCGGTTCTGCCGGTGAGCCGCGACGATTACCCACTCCTCGCGCAACGGATGCCAACGCTCTTCCCAGTACATGTTAATTACCCACAAAGAGGCACAAAAGGCACATCATGTGAGCTCTCATACCAATGCCAGCTGCACGCGAGTTACTGAGGCCGGGGGAAAAGCAAAAGTGACGGCGCCGCTCGTGATCGCGACTTGTTCAGTGCGCGGCTGCACGGCCCGCGGATTCTCGAATGTGTTGTGCGCGTGAACGTCAGGCATCGCCAATACCTGCGCGCGAGCTGTGCTGACACCGGCGCCACGGACTGCGATCTCCGTCTCGCGTGGCTCGCTTAGGTGAGGGTTAGTCACCGTCAAGGTCAGTTGCTTGCCATCGATCGACGCAGAACCCGCCAGTCCCCAGAACTCCGCAGGCTTGTCGACACGCGTGTACTGCACTTCCGGCGCAGTGAACACGGCCCGAACTGCACGCCCGCCCATGTGCGGCATGAACATCTCGAACACGTGGAAGGTGGGTGTCATGATGAACTTGTCTTCGTGCGCGAGAAATAGCGAGTGCAGGCAGTTGAT
>DASSEB010000451.1:0-3547 GCA_035696765.1 Pyrinomonadaceae bacterium
GTGATGACAGAGGTGCTGGCGGGGCTTGAGAGCAGACCGGCAGTGGTGGTGCTGGGTGAAGAGAAGTTGGAGCACCGTGAGTGGAAGCAAGTGAGTGTGAGTACGCAGCAGTTGGCGTATGTGATCTACACGTCGGGGTCAACGGGAGTGCCGAAGGGCGCGATGGTAGAGCAGGGCGGGATGGTGAACCACCTGTATGCGAAGGTGCGGGAGTTAGGGTTGAACGAAACTTCGGTGCTGGCGCAGACGGCGGCGGCGAGTTTCGATATCTCGGTGTGGCAATACCTGGCAGCGCTGCTGGTGGGCGGGCGCGTAGAGGTGTTCGACGAAGATGAAGTGCGTGACCCGGCGAGACTGCTGCGCGGCGTGCGCGAGCGCGGCGTGACAGTGCTGGAGACAGTGCCTTCGCTGTTGCGATTGCTGGTGGAGAGCACAGAAGAGACGGGCGCACTGCAATGGCTAATCGCAACTGGTGAAGCATTGAGCGGAGAGTTGTGTGCCGCGTGGCTGGAGCGGCACAAGGGCGTGCGAGTCATCAACGCGTATGGACCAACGGAGTGTTCTGATGACGTGACGCACCAGGTGGTGCAGAGCGCGGAAGAAGCCGCGGGCGAGGCGTGGGTACCGATCGGCAGAGGATTACAGAACACCGAGTTGTACGTGGTAGATGAGGAGTGGCGCGCGGTCGGGATCGGAGTGAAAGGTGAGTTGTGGGTCGGCGGAGATGGCGTGGGACGCGGGTATGTGGGAGCGAGCGCGCAGACGGCGGAGCGGTTTGTGCCGGACAGTTACAGCGGACGCGTTGGTGCGAGATTGTACCGGACGGGAGACGTGGTGCGTTGGCGCGAGAGTGGCGTGCTGGAGTTTATGGGACGACTGGACGAGCAGGTGAAGGTGCGGGGTTATCGCATCGAATTAGGTGAGGTGGAGGCAGCGCTGCGACGGCACGAAGGCGTGCGAGAGAGTGTGGTGCTGGCGCGGGAAGACGTGCCCGGCCAGCAACGAGTGGTTGCGTATGTGGTTCAAGAAAACCAGAAGTCGCTCACCGCCGACGCACTACGCACTTACCTGAAAGCCCACCTGCCGGAGTACATGATCCCGGCAGCTTTCGTCATGTTGGACGCGCTGCCACGAACTGCAAATGGAAAACTCGATCGCATCGCGCTGCCCATACCTGAAGCGTCCACGGTTGAAACAACTGAATATATTGGACCACGCACTCCGGTAGAGGAGACGCTAGTCGCGATCTTCGAAAAGCTCCTGCACGTAAAACAAGTGGGCGTCAACGACGATTTCTTCCAGTTAGGCGGCCACTCGTTACTCGCTATTCAGCTCGTAACCAGAATTCGAGAGGCATTGGGCGTCGAGGTATCGCTGCGCAGCATTTTCGATGGTCCAACAGTCGCAGGCATAGCTGAGACTATTGTCGCGATGACCGAGAGTGACGAACACGCCGCTGCTCCGCAACTTCAAAGCCTCGAGGCCGGCGATACGGAATTGGCCCACCTATCAGATGCCGACGTCGAATCGTTGCTGGCTACGTATTCCGCAGGTGAGGAATGGGTATGAGACCTGGATCGACACTTACCGGCCTGTCGCCACAGGAAAAGCGTGCTTTGCTTGCGAAGATACTCAAGCAGCAAGCAAAGACGTCACAGCTATTTCCGCTCTCCTTTGCCCAGGAGCGATTGTGGTTCATCGATCAACTCGAACCGAACAGTGCCGCTTACAACGTGCCGCTTGCCCTGCGTTTGCGCGGTGAACTTGACGTTCGGGCGCTGGAGCGGACGTTTATCGAGATAGTCGATCGCCACCACGTGCTGCGGACCACCTTGACTTCTGTAAATGGACGGCCGATGCAAGTTGTCGGCGAAACGCCGGAACTGTTCCTGCCGCTAACGGATCTCAGTGACACACCGGAAAGCGAAGCGGAAGTAAGCCGGATCGTAGCAGCAGAATTTCAATCTCCCTTCGATCTGTCGCGTGGTCCATTGGTGCGCGCGTCACTGCTTCGCCTGGCACAACGGGAACACATACTGCTTTTGACGATGCATCACATCGTTAGTGACGGCTGGTCGAGCGATTTGCTGGTGCGCGAGTTGAAGCTGCTCTACACAGCTTATTCCAAAGGGGAACCTTCGCCGCTGCCGGCGCTTCCACTTCAATACGCAGACTTCGCCGTGTGGCAAAGAGAATGGTTAAGCGGCGAAACGCTGGAGCGCCAGCTCTCATATTGGAAAGAACAACTGGCCGCAACACCGGCGGTGCTGGAGCTGCCCACGAAAGGACCGCGGCCGGCGGTGCAAAGTCATCACGGCGCGGGGCGCCGCCTGACTTTATCTCCTGAACTATCGGACGCGATCAGAAAGTTGAGCCACGCCGAGAGTGTCACGCCGTTTATGACGCTGCTGGCCGCTTTTCAAGTCCTGCTCTATCGCTACAGCGGCCAACTCGACATCGCAGTGGGAACACCGGTGGCGAATCGCAATCGCGCTGAAATAGAAAACTTGATCGGCTTCTTCGTAAACACCCTCGTGATGCGCACGCAGCTAACGCCGGCAATGAGTTTTAGCGAACTGCTGGCGAATGTCAGGCAGACGGCGCTCGGCGCGTATGCGCATCAGGACGTGCCTTTTGAGAAGGTTGTCGAAGAGTTGCAACCAGAGCGTAGCTTGGCCCATGCGCCTCTTTTCCAGGTGCTCTTCATGTTTCAACGTGTAAGCGAAGGAAAGTTGGCGTTGCCCGGTTTGCAATGGGAGGCAGTCAGATCCGAAATCCAAACCACCAGATTCGATCTCGAGCTGCATTTGTTTCAATCAGCCAACAGGTTCAGCGGCGGTTTGATCTACAACACCGATCTCTTCGACGCCGAGACGATCGAGCGGATGCTCGGACACTTTCAGACTTTACTGGCAAGCGCAGTGTCTGATCCTGCGCAATCGATTTCGAAGTTGCCGTTGCTCTCGGCGGCCGAGCAGCAGCAGTTACTCGATTGGAACTCCACAACGTCCGCATTCCCAAGCGAACTCTGCCTGCACGAGCAGTTTGAACTGCAAGCGGCAAAGACACCGCAGGCAACGGCCGTTCGATTCGAAGCCGAAGCTTTGACGTATCGAGAGTTGAACGCTCGCGCTAACCAACTCGCGCACTATTTACGCCGCCTCGGAATCGGACCAGAAAATCTAGTCGGCATTTGCATGGAGCGTTCGTTGGAGATGCTGATCGGTGTCCTTGGCATTCTCAAAGCCGGCGGAGCATACGTGCCTTTGGATTCCACCTATCCCGCGGAACGTTTGGCGTTCATGGTCCATGACGCGGGTATAAAAATATTGCTCACCCAGCAGCGCCTCATCGATCGAATCAAATCAGACAAGTTGAGTATCGTTTGCCTTGATGCTGAGCGGAGCGCAATTGATAACGAGAGCATAGACAATGTTGGCGCCGACGCTACTCCGAACAACACTGCTTACGTCATTTACACTTCGGGTTCGAGCGGCACGCCCAAAGGCGTCCTGATCCAGCATCGAGGGGTGTCGAACGTTATCCA
>DASSEB010000452.1:0-17705 GCA_035696765.1 Pyrinomonadaceae bacterium
CGAAGACCTTGATTCCTCCATCGAACATTTCCGCCGCGCGATCGAGATCGATCCGCAGTTTGCGCTCGCCTATTCCGCGCTTGGCAGTTGTTACGTCAACCGTGTTTTGAAAGGTCTTGGCCAGGCCGGCGATCACGACAAAGCGAAGAATGCATTTCGCAAAGCGCTGACCTTGGATCCAAAGCTGCTCGAAGCGCGCATGCAGATGGTGTTCATCTATCTCACGGGCGGGCAGAAGCAGAAGGCGCGTGCTGAAGTCGAGCTGCTGCGTCACGAATATCCGAACGATCCGGGTGTGCACTTTGTACGTGCGGTGGTCGCACGGCTCGACAGTGAATATGAAAAAGCGCTGCGCAGTTTCGATCGGATGGTGCGACTGAATCCGGGCGAGCGCGTGCTGGCGAGTTACAACCGCGCGCGGATCTTCATGTACCAGAAGCAATATGAAGAAGCGTTGCGCGAGCTCGATCAGGGCGCTGAGCTCGAGCCGGAACATCCGATGATTCAGGTCATACGCGCGCGCGTGCTTTTCTATCGCGGTGAGATCGATTCCGCCGCGAGAGTTCTTCAGCAGGTTCTTCAACGTCACCCGCAAATGGACGGCGTGCGTCCGATCCTCGCCATCTGTCTCAGCGCGCAAGGGCAACACACGAAGGCCAATGAACAACTGACGCCGAAAGTCAGGCTGGTGGCCGAGGCTGACTACGATATAGCTTACTGGCTTGCCTCTGCTTACCTCTTGCAAGGCCGGCAGGTCGAAGCGCTCAGATGGCTGGAGACCGCGATCAATCTCGGCAATGAGAACTATAAGTGGTTTGAGTCTGATCCAAACTGGACGGACTTGCACGAGGATCCGCGTTTCGTCGAACTGATGAATCGCATCAAGAGCCAACGCGAGTTGTCCGGAGACCAGACTGAATGAAAACTTTTGTCGTGGGTGACATACACGGTCGTTGCGCGCAGCTCCTCAAGCTGCTCGACATGCTGCCGCGCGATCCCAAAACGGATACGTTGGTTTTTCTGGGCGACTTGATCGACCGCGGCGCTGACGCGCCGGGCTGTGTGAATCATGTCCTTGGGCTGTGTCGTGAGAATTCGGAGCGAGTGATTTGCCTGCGCGGAAATCACGAGCAGATGTTGCTCGATTTTCTCGCGGGGCGAAGTAACCTTTGGCTTACGCCGGTTGTTGGTGGGGAGCGAACGTTTGAGCAGTACACAGGCCAGCCCGTGAGAGTGGACAGTGAAAATGATCTCGAGGAAATGAGATTGCTGTTCCAGCGATCGTTTCCCGAAGAGCACCTCGCGTTTATGCGGGATCTGCCGTATTACTATGAAGACGAGCACGCGATCTACGTTCATGCCGGACTGGATGAGGGAAAACATCCGCGCGAGAGTTCACAGAATGCGCTGCTGTGGATGCGCGACATGGATTTTTATAAGAACTATCGCGGCAAGCCCTGCATTTTTGGCCACACGCCGACGCCTTTGTTGCCGTTGCGAGGAAGGTTGGGGCGTCACGGGATTTACATCTCTCACAGCGCAGTTGGCCTCGATACCGGCTACAACCATCAATCGCCGCTAAGCTGCTTGTCGCTGCCGGACTTCAATCTCTACCAGACCTACGCTGACGGGCGTGAGGAGACTTATCAAATCACGTCGTTCATTCCCGAGACCTTGAAAGATATGCAACGCAAAGCCGGCCTCTTGTAGCCACCAAAAAGCACAAAAGCCACAAAAGTCTTCCAGCATTCTTTGTACCTTTTTGTGGCTAAACGCGTTCGTAATCATAGCGCCCGATGATATTTCTATGCATGTACTGCCCGATCGACTCGGCTTTCATCAGTTCCTCATATTTAACGAGCGGCACTCCTTTGTATCGATACCTGTCGCCGCTGTTGAAGATGACCTCCAGGATGCGCAGCTTGGGATCGTACCCAACTAACCTGAGCATTTCCGACTCTACTGGTTTTAGTTTCATAGTGCTAACATAAGCGCGGATGATTACTTCGCCAGCGGGAACCGCCTGAGATGTTCACCGCCCGGATGCAAGGGTTCCGGGCCTCTCCAATCAGCACTCCCAGCGTATTTCTAAATAGAAAATCTCACAAGCCTGGTCGGACCTCATTGAAAGGGACGAGCTGAGGTGAGGCGTTCTACGAGGAAACAGCCCAGACGAGAGCCGTTAGCTGCGCCTGCAAAGAAAAGGGGGCGCGACTACGAGCGCGCGTTTTTCTGTTGCAAGCGAGCACTCGCGCACGCATTGCAGAAGAACCACGAACTGAAAATCGACTGCGAGGGGTGCAAAGAGATCATCGGCTTTTTGGAGATCCCCGGTTATAGTGGCGACAAACACAATCCGGTCGGCGTCGACTTCGACAGACCATATTGACGAACGAGGGAATGGCACGAAAGACGGAACAGTTTGCGGTGGGCGGCAGGCGCATCGCTGTTTCGAACCTCGACAAGGTTTTGTTTCCGGGAGAGAAGTTCTCCAAGGCGCACGTCATCGATTACTACATTCGTATTTCGAAATATCTCCTTCCTCACCTGCGCAACCATCCAGTGACACTGAAGCGCTTTCCCGAAGGCGTTTTCGGCGAGTTCTTCTACGAGAAGGACGCGCCCGCATTCACGCCTGAATGGGTGAAGACGGTCCACGTGCCGCGACGCGAAACACCTGGCCCAGACATTCGCTACATCCTGATCAACGATCTGCCGACACTCGTTTGGCTCGCCAACCTCGCAAACATCGAGATACATCCGTTTCTTCATCGCGCGGCGCGGCTGGATCGTCCGACGTCGATTGTGTTCGATTGCGATCCTGGTGAAGGAGCAAACATCCTCGATTGCGCTCGAGTGGCTCTGATGCTGCGCGACGTGCTCCACGAACTTGGGCTCGGTTCGTACGTGAAGGTCTCCGGCTCAAAAGGCTTGCAGGTTTACGTTCCACTCAATTCACCGATCACCTACGAGGAAACGCAACCACTCGCAAAAGCACTCGCCGAACTCCTGGCCCAGCAAGAACCAAAGCTAATCGTCTCGGAAATGCCGAAGAGATTGAGAACGAAGAAGGTGTTCATTGACTGGAGCCAGAATGCAGAATTCAAAACTACGGTTAGCGTCTACTCACTGCGCGCGAAGACTTATCGTCCTTACGTTTCGCTGCCCGTTGAATGGAGCGAGATCGAAACGGCACTCAAGAACAGTGATGCGGATAGTTTGTTCTTTACACCGCAACAGGCGTTAGAGCGCGTGGAGCAGCGTGGCGATCTTTTCAAACCTGTACTGAAGCAAGTGCAAAACTTTCCGGCTGACTTGCGGCGCTATTTCGTGCGGCAACGCGCGCCGAAGTCGCAGCCTGCCGACACTCTCAAGCCTTACGTCGCCAAACGAAACTTCCGCAAGACGGCTGAGCCAAAGCCCGGTACGCCGCAACGCAGCCGCCAGGGCAGCCGCCGGCGCTTTGTAATTCAGAAACACGCAGCGAGCCATTTGCACTACGACTTTCGTTTGGAGATGCACGGTGTTTTGAAGTCATGGTCAGTACCGAAGGGGCCACCGTTCAAAAAAGATGAGCGACGGTTGGCGATGCCGACTGAGGACCATCCGATCGAGTATCTCGATTTTGAAGGGATTATTCCGAAGGGCCAATACGGCGGCGGCACCGTGATGGTTTGGGACATCGGCACGTATGACTTGATCGAAGGCAATTATTACAAGGGCATGCTGCGGTTCTATCTCAACGGGACGAAGCTGAAGGGCGAATGGACCATCAAACGTTTCGCGGATGGGAAGCACGAGCGGGACGCGCGAGACAAGTGGCAGTTGATCAAAACAGAGCGAAACACTCGCGCAGTGTCTGAGAAGCGTGACGATGAATCGGCGTTGACAAAGCGGACGATGAAACAGATCGCAATGGCGGCTGACGCGCGTTGGGAGAGTAATCGTTGAGGCGATCCGGTCTTATTGCCCGCGGTAGATCTCACCCCCGGAAGTCATGAACTCCTCCGCCTTCTCATTCAAGCCCATCTTGAGCGCCTCGGCTTCATCAATCTGCTTCTGCGCGGCGTACTCACGCACATCCTGCGTGATCTTCATCGAACAAAAATGCGGCCCGCACATCGAACAGAAGTGCGCCAACTTTGCGCCTTCCTGCGGCAGCGTCTCATCGTGGTACTCACGCGCGACCTCCGGATCGAGGGAAAGGTTGAACTGATCTTCCCAGCGAAACTCGAATCGTGCTTTCGACAACGCGTTGTCGCGGTACTGCGCGCCTGGATGTCCCTTCGCCAGATCCGCCGCGTGCGCTGCGAGCTTGTACGCGATAACACCGTCCTTCACGTCTTTCTTGTTAGGCAGGCCGAGATGCTCTTTCGGCGTCACGTAACAGAGCATCGCAGTTCCGTACCAGCCGATCATCGCAGCGCCAATCGCCGACGTGATGTGATCGTATCCGGGCGCGATGTCGGTCGTCAGCGGGCCAAGCGTGTAGAACGGCGCTTCATGACACGTCTCGAGTTGCTTGTCCATGTTCTCTTTGATCAAGTGCATCGGCACGTGACCCGGTCCTTCGATCATCACCTGGCAATCGCGTTCCCAGGCAATGTTCGTCAACTCACCCAACGTCTCCAATTCGGCAAACTGCGCTTCGTCATTCGCGTCCGCGATCGAACCAGGACGCAGGCCGTCGCCCAGTGAAAACGAAACGTCATACGCAGCCATGATCTCGCATATCTCGCGAAAACGTGTGTAAAGAAAACTCTCTTCGTGATGGGCCAAACACCACTTCGCCATAATCGAGCCGCCGCGACTCACAATCCCGGTCGTCCGTCGCGCCGTCAGCGGGATGTAGGCGAGTCGCACGCCGGCGTGAATCGTAAAGTAATCGACGCCCTGCTCTGCCTGCTCGATCAATGTGTCGCGAAAGATCTCCCACGTAAGTTCTTCCGCTTTGCCGCCGACCTTCTCGAGCGCCTGGTAAATCGGGACTGTCCCGATGGGCACCGGCGAATTGCGAATGATCCATTCCCGCGTAGCATGAATGTTTTTGCCCGTCGAAAGATCCATCACCGTGTCTGAACCGCAACGAATGGACCAACGCATCTTGTCGACCTCTTCTTCGATCGACGAAGCTACGGCTGAGTTTCCGATGTTGGCGTTGATCTTCACGAGGAAGTTGCGCCCGATGATCATCGGCTCAGATTCCGGATGATTGATGTTGGCGGGAATGATTGCGCGTCCGCGCGCCACTTCCGAACGCACGAACTCGGGAGTCACGTACTGCGGGATCGCTGCTCCAAACGACTGCCCTTTGTGTTGGTGCAGCAGTGAATCGCGCGGAGCGTCGCCAATGTCCCACGCTGCTTCGCGTCCAAGGTTTTCGCGAATCGCAATGAACTCCATCTCCGGAGTAATGATCCCGCGACGCGCGTAATGCAGTTGCGTAACACACGCTCCGGGCTTGGCTCGCCGCACCGCACGACGCATGACGGGAAAATCTTCGAGCCTGCCGATGTCTTTCACGCGAGCGCGTTTCGCCGCGTCGAACGTGAGATAACCATCGTCGATCGGCTTTGCGTCACGACCCTCATACTCTTCAACATCGCCGCGGCTAACAATCCACTGACCCCGCATCGGCGACAACCCTTCACGCACGTCGCATTGAACGTCTTCATCGCCCCATGGCCCACTCGTGTCGTAAACACGGACCGGCGGATTCGAAGCGAGGGTGCCGTCGAAGTTGCGCGAAGCGTTCTGCTGGATTTCGCGAAACGGCACACGCACGCCCGGCAGTCTGCCGTTGACGTAGACGCGCCGGGAGTTCGGCAGTGAACTGGTTTTAGACGTATCGCTTTCGGTTATTTTGATTCCTGCGCTCATATTCCACATTCTCCCTCGGTTCGAATGTAGTCTATAATCTCCGCGCTGGTAATCCAACCCAACCGATCTCCCGGAGAAAAAAATGCTGAAACGACGCCTTGTCGCCTTGTCCTTGATCTTCTCGCTGCTCTCGCTTCCCGTCGCTGCGCAAAACGGCGGCGGCGACATGCTGGGCCGCATCCGCAAAGAAGCGATGGAACGTTCGCAAATCATGAAGACCATGCACATGTTTACGGACGTCTATGGGCCACGACTGACTGGTTCTCCCAATCACAAGGCCGCGGCGGAATGGGCAGTCAAACAGATGACGGCGTGGGGCTTCGACAATGCGCATCTCGAACCGTGGGACTTCAAACATCCGGGTTGGTTGAACGAACGCCTCACCGCGCACCTGATCTCACCCGTCAAAGATCCACTCGTGTGTGAGGTGCTGGCGTGGACTCCGAGTACGAAGGGGACAGTTCAGGCGAAGGCGTACCAGTTGGTCCTGCCGGAGCGGCCAACGCAAGAACAGCTCACGATATTTTTGAATAACAATAAGACAAAAGTGCGCGGGCGAATTGTGCTTGTCGGCAAGCCGGCCGTGATCCCTGTTAACCTGAATCCTCCAGCGAAGAGAGCGAGCGACGAAGCAATGAAGGAACGTTTTGGACCAAACGCGCAGCCGTTTGTTTTTCCGACGCCTTCGCCGACCCCAACGCCTGCACCTAACGCACCGCGGCCGCTCACGAATCGCCAGGTTAACGAGCAGCTCGATGCGTTTCTGAAAGAGAATGGCGCGGCGGTTAGAGTGAACGATGCTGGTCGCGAGTTTCGGCAGATTCGGGCTTTCAATAACAGCAGTTTCGACGTTAACAAAGTGATTCCGACGGTGGTGATGAGTAATGAAGATTTTGGACGCATCACTCGCATCCTTAATGACGGCACGGAAGTCGTTTTGGAATTCAACATCGTCAACCACGTCTACCCGGAGGGCGCCACGTCGTACAACACCATCGGTGAGATTCGCGGGACCGACAAAGCGGATGAAGTGATCATGCTTGGCGGACACCTCGATTCGTGGCATGCAGCCACAGGCGCGACTGACAACGCCATCGGTTGCACGATTATGATGGAGGCTGCGCGAATTTTGAAAGCACTCGGCGTGAAGCCGCGCCGCACAATTCGTGTCGCGCTGTGGAGCGGCGAAGAGGAAGGCCTGTTGGGATCGATCGCATACGTCAAAGAACACTTCGGTTCGTTTGAAGATCCGAAACCCGGTTACGAGAAGTTTGGTGGTTACTTCAACATCGACTCGGGTACCGGACGTGTGCGTGGTGCCGGCGTGTTTGGGCCACCTGAAGCAGCAAAGATCCTGCGTGAAATCCTCGCGCCATTCAAAGACGATGGCGTAGTCGGAGCCGCGACGACGCGCAGTCGCAGGCTCGGCGGTTCTGACAATACTTCGTTCAATCAGGCCGGCTTGCCTGGCATTGGCATGGGCCAGGATCCGATTGAATACGGCACACACACGTGGCACACGAATCTCGACACTTACGAGCGCATTCTCGAAGACGATGTGAAGAAGGATGCGATGGTGATTGCGTGGTCTGTGTATCAGTTGGCAATGCGTGACGATCTCTTGCCGCGATTTGCGAAAAGCGAGATGCCGCCGAAACCCGCCGACGACACAACGGCCCAGCCTGCGATGCCGCCTGCGCGTACGGACACTCAGGCAAAACCAATGAGGCCGAAGACTTCACGACGCAGAGGACGAGGTTAATTGCCAATAACTCGCCGCCAGTTTTTAAGGCGAAGCGCGATCGCAGTTGCGGCCGCCGGTCTTAATCCGGCCAGCGCGCTCGGCGCGATAGTTTTGAGAGGCCCGGCCAGGAAGGTGCTCATTCTGGGCGCCGGAATGGCCGGGCTTGTTGCTGCTTACGAACTCACCAAACTCGGTCACGACGTAACCATTCTAGAGGCTCGGACGCGTCCGGGTGGACGTGTGCACACACTCCGCGAACCCTTTTCCGATGGACTCTATGCCGAAGCGGGCGCGGCGCGCATTCCCGACAATCACGATCTCACGCTCAAGTATGTGAAGGAGTTTGCGCTTGAACTCGAGCCGTTTTATCCGCGCACTCTCAATGCAGTGCGGTTTGATCGAGGCAGTCGAGAAGAAGTGCCAATCGATGGTTACACCGATGCGATGGCTAGAAACTACGGTGGCGACTTAGGTCATGCGCCTGAACGATGGAGCAAGATCAAAGGTGGCTCGGATCTGCTTCCAAAAGCATTTGCAAACAAACTTGCCGGCAAAATTCAATACGGTGCGGCTGTGGTGAAGATCGAGCAGGACGCGAGTCAGGCGCGAGTTGTTTTCTCGAGTGGTGGACGCAAACAGACCGTCACGGCCGATAATGTTGTTTGTACGATTCCGTTTTCAGTCTTACGCGACCTGGATTTGCCGGCGTTGTCGGAGCGGAAGCGCGACATAATAAAACGAACTCACTACGACGCAGTCTCGCGCGTTTACCTGCAAACAAAGAATCGCTTCTGGGAAGCCAAGGGACTTAATGGATTTGCATTCACGAGCGGCGCGATCGAGATCTGGCAACCAACCTGGAGCCAGCCCGGGCCACGCGGAATCCTGATGACTTACGCACGTCCCGGCGAAGCCGAAAGAATCACGAAGCTGAAAGAGAATGAACGCATTGCGACTACGTTGAAACAGCTCGACTCGATCTTTGATGGGCTTCGAGGAAACTTCGAACGCGGGGCGACAAAGTGTTGGCTCGATGATGAATGGTCTCGCGGCGCGTGGGCGTTTGTGGGTTTCGCTGATTTCTTTGCGGCGGCGGCGCGAGAAGGAAGGATCCACTTTGCCGGGGAGCATCTCTCGCCGTGGTTTTCATGGATGCAGGGGGCGCTGTCGTCAGGGTTGCGGGTTGTGAAAGAAATCGAGCAATCAGCGGCCGTTTAGCCACGGATTTTCACGGATGGGTTACGGATTGGGGAATAGATCGTCGACGGGCATGGTCCAGCCGGGAACCGCTGGTTCGGCGTCGGCGATTTCACCACGACGGTACTGGCTAGCTTTTTCCGGAGCGGTTGAGCGGTAGACGCGGACTACATCGTCGCTCAGCAAATCTACGTCCCAAACGACGAGCGTACCGGCTGCGAAGTAATCAGCGCGTTTTTGAGCCATGCGTCGTTCGGCACGCGGTCCATAGTCGCCGTCGCTGCGAACTTCAACCGCAAACACCGGCGCACTTTCATAAAACTTCATTCCCGTTTCGCGGCCGACGTGGAAAGCCGCGTCAGGACTGAAAGATTTACGATGCGGAAGATTCACGACAAAGGCTTTGTTGTCGCCCACAGCCCGTCCATGTTTACGGCGCTTGCTGTAATCGCGTAGTGAGGAAAATATTGCGTCCCCCGCGTAACCCGGGAGAATGCCTGTTGGAGACATGAGGATGATTTCTCCGTTGACGAGCTCAGCTTTGCCTTCAACCTTATAGAGATCTTCGATTGTGGCTTCGACTTTGGTGCTCATTTTTTTGTGTGTGAGTGTTGAAGCATTAGTGAGCCGATTGTACGTGCCGCGGTCTACCAGTTCAAGTTAACCGCCGATGAAGCTCATGGTCCGTGAGGGAGTGACGAAGCCCGGATCGTTGATGAAGTGGCGTGGTTCTTTTTTCAATATCACTGATTCGATGTACTCAACGATCTCATCACGCGCAGCGCCGCTGCGAACCACGTCGCGCAACGAGTGTTCGACTGTTGAGAACAGACAGGTGCGAATTTGACCGTCGGCAGTCAATCTTATACGCGAACAAGCGCCGCAGAATGGCTCGGTGACTGGCGCAATGATTCCGATTTCGCCTGGTGCTCCGTCCGCGAATCGATACCGGGCAGACGTTTCAGAACCTCGCTCGACATCGACGCGCACAAGCGGAAAGCGTTCGCTGATGCGATCGCGAATCTCTTTCCCGGACACAACATCTTTGCGCGACCATTCATGACCTGAATCAAGCGGCATGAATTCGATAAAGCGCATCTTGACGTCGTACTCACGGGCGAACGCCGCAAAGTCGGCAACCTCGTCCTCGTTGTGCTCACGCACGATCACGGCATTGATCTTTATCGGTTCCAGTTGTGCCTTTTTGGCTGCGGCGATTCCGGCAAGCACTTTGTCCAACACATCAACGCCTGTCATCCGTTTGAAAACGTCGCGTTTCAAACTATCGAGACTGATCGTGACGCGATCGAGGCCGGCGTCTTTGAGAGTCTGCGCGCGATCCGGCAAATAGTAGCCGTTTGTTGTTAACGCCAGATCTTGAAGCCCGGCGCTCTTCAGCCTGCCGAGTTTGCGTATGATTGTTTCAATGTCGCGGCGCAACATCGGTTCACCGCCGGTCAGCCGGATCTTCTCGATGCCAAGCGCTACGAATATCTCGCAAACGTAATCAATCTCCTCGTACGAGAGCATCTGCTCTTTTGGCGCGATTGGCGGCTCACCGTGAGGAAGACAGTAAAAACAGCGAAAATTACAGCGATCCGTAAGCGAAACGCGCAAATCGCGAATCGGGCGGCCGTACGAGTCACGCAAAGATTTGCCGGCGGAAACTGACATCGGAGGTAATCATACTCTGTGAGGAAAATTAGACCAAAGTGCATCAGGCAGGATTTGCAGGATTCAATGCGCGGGCGTTGCGCTGCAAGCCGGAAAGCTTCGCGCGTTTCATCGCACTGCCGCGAAAACGTGCTGCATAAGTTTCCGGCGTGAGCTCGAGTATTTCGTCGAGCTCGGCATTAACGTTTCCATTTCGCGGCGCGAACCGCGGTTCAGCCGTAGTCTCCTCAAAGCGATTCCACGGACAAACGTCCTGGCACACGTCACACCCGTACAGCCAACCTGACAAATCCATCTCAGCCGGCAACTCCGGCGCGCGCAGTTCGATCGTCGCATACGAAATGCACTTGTTCGAGTCGACTACGTACGGCTCGGTGATCGCGTGAGTCGGGCACGCATCGATGCAGAGCGTGCACGTGCCGCAGTGGTCTTCGATGCGCTCGGTATCGTGCTCCAGTACGAGATTCAAAAGCAGCTCGCCGATGAACACCCACGAGCCATGCTCGGGTGTTATGACGTTCGAGTGTTTGCCGAGCCAGCCGAGTCCCGCGCGCACAGCCCACGCTTTGTCCATCGTCGGCTGAATATCCACGCAGACTTTTCCTTCCGCTTGTGGATCCTGCTCGCGGATCCATGAAAGCAGCGACGTGAGTTTGCTCTTCACCACGTCGTGATAGTCGTCTCCCCACGCATAGCGCGAGACTTTTCCGGTTGTTGAACTTTGCTGATGCTCGTGAGGGGTGAAGTAGTTGAGTGCTACAACTACGACTGAGCGCGCCGGCGGAAAGATCGCGGACGGATTGATGCGCTTCTGGACATCGCGCGCCATCCAGATCATCTCGCCGTGATAGCCGCGCGCCAGCCACTCGTCCAATCGGCGCCCCTCGTCTGCAAGCGAAGAGGCGCCGACAATTCCGACCTTGTTGAATCCTTCGAGAAGGGCCCGTTCCTTGATGTCCCGTGCCGAAATCACTGCGGAAGTTTCTGAATCGTCACCGTGATAATCGGAGTATCGCCTGCTGTCCGGCTGTATGAAACCCAGTAACCGGCTTTCGGATATCGCACGAGTTTATACATCGAGCCATCGGGCTTTGAGTCGATATCAGCACCGAACACTTGTTTCGGAGTGATCACTTCACGCGCGCCGTTCATGAAGTCGACGGAGATGGCGGTCACCTTGTTGGCCTTATCGTAAAGGACCTGGCAGGTTTCCTTTTCACCAAACATGTAGAAATCCTGCTCTTCTCCTTTATTGGCTGGATCTCCGAGTTTCTTGCGCACCTCGTCGGCTACCCATCCGATTTTGACACCTCGATAATCGAGGAATACGGGGTCTTCATCCGGGGTTGCGGCAGTGGGTTTTCGATTGGTTTGGGCGAAGGATACCCCAAAAACGGTCAGACTGATCACCACAAGCAAAGCTCGATTCAGTAACCAGAATTTGGAGGATCTCAAAAGGCGAGTCATGGTTACTCCTTTCCAAAAATACGTGTTCACAAAACAGGTAGGAAGCGATACCGCTGCCGGAGCAGGTTCGTAAACCCCCGGCGCCTGCGCGGTTTGCTTATATGTCGCGAACAATAATCCCAAGAAACGGCGATGTCAATATCTGGAGGCAGTCTCCAAAAAGTTGACTCTGATGGGCCGTTTGGCGTAGAAGCAGAGTGCTTTTCCAGTCTCGTTCAACTCATCGCGGAACAAAGGAGTCGAGATTAAATGAACAGAAGCGCACTCGCGTTGTTTGTAGCATTGGCGGTCGTGGTTTTGGCTGGGTGTCAAGCAGCGGTGGACACGAATCGTAATCTGGCAGCGGCGAGTTCGACTCCCGCAAAGGAATCATTCGATGCGGCGGCAATCGAGGCTGAGATAGTGAAACTCGAACGCGATTGGGGGGCGGCGACCAAGAACCACGACGGGGAAGCGGTCAAACGAATAGTTGCGGATGATGCGGTGATGGTCTACCCGGACGGAACGCCGGGAACAAAAGCCGACGAAGTGCGAAGCACCGAATCGGGCGCTATCACCGTGGACGGATTTGAGATGGTCGATCCGAAAGTCACGGTGCTCGATGCAGACGCGGCCTTCATCACCGGACGAACCATTATCACAAACGGGAAGTACAAAGATCCGAATCAAAAGAAAGCGATAGATATTACTGGTGAGTATCGTTTTTTGGATGTGTATGCGCGACGGAATGGGAAGTGGCAGGTCGTAGCTTCACAGGCGACGAAGATCGCGAATCCTGCGCCGGCGGCGTCACCGAGTCCAACACGCTGATCTTCAATTCGTATTGGCCGCAGATGAACGCCGATGAAGGCAGATTCGATCTGCTAACTCCAGATGCCCGGTATCCTCGTCGAGCATGAAGGACATTTGCCGTCGCTCGTGACTCTGACCTGACGAATCAAATAACCGAAGCGCTCAACCAACAACTCGTCGCACGACGGACAGTACGTGTTTTCCCAGCGCCCAACTCTGCCCGGAAGATTTCCGGCGTAGATGTAGCGGAGCCCAGCTTCACGCCCGATCTCACAGGCGCGCACAAGTTGCTCGGCGGTCGTGTTTGAGTTTTCAGTCATCCGGTAGTCCTGGTGAAAAGCCGTCACATGCCAGGGAATATCCGGCGACACCGAGGCGATGAACTCCGCCGCCCGCCGCAATTCATCCTCGGAATCGTTGAACCCCGGAATGACGAGCGTGACGATCTCTTCCCAGAAACCACGTTCGTGAACCATCTTCACCGTCTCGAGAATGTTGTCCACCACACCGCCGAGCTGGCGATAATTCTTGTCGTTCATCGACTTCAAATCGATCTTGTAACAGTCAGTCCACGGACGCAGGTAATCGAGCACTTGCGGCGTGGCGTTGCCATTCGAAATGAACGCCGTGCGAAAACCTTCGGGCCGCGCCTTCTGAAAAACTTCGATCGCCCATTCCGCCGTGATCAGCGGTTCGTTATAACTGCTGCCGACCATTGCGGCGCCATACGCTTTCGCCATCGCCACCAGTCGCTCCGGTGAAACCATCGTTGGATTCGTGCCCGCGGAATCGTCGCGCAGGGCTTGAGACGTGAGCCAGTTCTGGCAATAAGCGCAGTGCAGGTCGCAGCCCAACATGCCGAAAGTCAACGTGTCTGACCCAGGTAAAACATGGAAGAACGGCTTTTTCTCAGTCGGATCGCAGGCGAGTGCGGCGACGTAATTCACCGGCACACGCAGGTGTCCGCCTTCGTTAAATCTGACCTTGCAGATACCGCGCTTGCCTTCCTTGATCAAACACCGGTGACCGCAGGCATAGCACTTCAACGCGTCGCCCTCGAGATGCTCGGTCAACTCGGGCGCACCTTCGGCGGTCATCGAATCGAGTACGGCGGCCAGCGGTGCTGATTTAGTGCTAACGGGCATTTCGTTAGGTATTATACAAAGCAGATGATCATCCAAGAAATCACCGTCACTGCTTTTCAGCAACACACTCGCATCGTCGCCTGCGAACAGACAAAACAGGCTATCTGCATCGACCCTGGAGACGAGGCGGAGCGGATTGTTGAGATTCTGGAACGCCACGGTCTGACGCTACAGGCAATTGCTTTGACGCATGCACACCTCGATCACGTTGGCGGCGTCGCGGCGCTGAAGAAGCTCAAACCGGAAGCCAAAATCAACCTGCACAAGGGTGATGAGTTCATGTACCGCGCGCTGCCTGAGCAGCCGGCGTGGATCGGCATCCCGCGCGCGCAATGGGCGGCGCTGGGGTTTGCGTTTGAAGAGCCGCCGGCGGTGGATGAGTATTGGACTGATGGTCAGAAGTATCCGGTAGGCAAGCTCGAATTTGAAGTGCTTCACTGTCCCGGACACACGCCCGGGCACGTCGTCTTGTATGAACCCGGCGAGCGAAAAGTTTTCGTTGGCGATGTGTTATTTGCGGGCTCGATTGGCAGGACTGACCTGCCCGGTGGTTCGACGGAAGAGTTGCTGAGCTCGATCAAAAATAAACTCTTGACGCTCGGAGATGATGTGAAAGTTTATTCAGGGCACGGACCAGTCACGACTATTGGTGAGGAGCGACTGACGAATCCTTTTTTAACGGGACGATACTTTTAACGGTTTTTCAAGACTTGAGGCGCTGCGATTTCATCTCTTCCCACCGCTCCTTCTGATCGTCATTCAACTGACTCGGCAGCGTGTCAACTGGAATCTGATACTTCGCACAAAACTGTCGCCACAACACAAAGCGCAGATCGTACTGCCCGGTGGATTCCGAAACGGAGTTATCGACTGGTGGTGGTTGCTTCTTCCCCTTGTTCATGGCGCGAGTTTAGCGGAAATTGAGTGCCTAAGCCACTGTGATCTCCTGCGCCAGGTAGACGTCCTGAATCGCATTCAACAACTGCACGCCTTCATTCATCGGACGCTGGAACGCCTTGCGTCCCGAGATCAGTCCCATGCCGCCGCCGCGCTTGTTAATCACGGCGGTTCGCACCGCTTCCGCGAGGTCGCTCGCGCCCTTCGACTCGCCGCCCGAGTTGATCAAACCGCAGCGGCCCATGTAGCAATTCGCGACCTGGTATCTCACTAAATCGATCGGGTTATCGCTCGTGAGCTTCTCGTAAACGAGCTTGTTCGTCTTTCCGTAAGAACTGCCCAACGCAGCTTCGACCGCCTTGTAGCCACCGTTTCGCTCGGGCAGTTTCTGCTTGATGATGTCGGCCTGAATCGTGACGCCAAGATGGTTCGCCTGGGCCGTGAGATCGGCTGAGGCGTGCATGTCGCCTTCGGGAGTTTTGAACTTTGGATTTCGAAGATAGCACCACAGAATGCAGGCCATTCCGAGTGAGTGTGCTTCGGCAAAGGCCTCGCTGATCTCGGTTATCTGCCGCGTAGATTCGTCAGAACCAAAATATATCGTAGCGCCGACAGCAACCGCTCCCAGATAGTGCGCTTCCTTGACAGTTCCAAACAACACCTGGTCGAACTTGTTCGGAAGCGTGAGTAGCTCGTTATGATTGATCTTCACGATGAAGGGAATTTTATGCGCATACTTCCGGCCGACTGTGCCGAGCACGCCGAAGGTCGAAGCGACTGCATTGCAGCCGCCCTCGATCGCGAGCTTGATGATGTTTTCCGGATCGAAGTATTGCGGATTCGGCGCGAAGGAGGCGCCGGCCGAATGTTCGATTCCCTGGTCCACCGGAAGAATCGAAAGATAACCGGTGCCCGCTAATCTGCCGTTGTCGAATAGAGCCTGTAGCGAACGCAGGACTCGCGGTTGGCGATCAGAGATGCCCCAAACACGATCGACAAAGTCAGGTCCAGGAAGGTGCACATTCTCCTTAGGGATCGTCTGTGAGGTGTGATCCAACAGTTGAGATGCGTTCGGTCCAAGGAGCTCTGCGATCCGTTCGACTGAATCCGAGCGTTTTAGCGTGCTAACCATGCGTTCCTCCTGGTGCTGCCCAGTGTTGTGCAGATAATTAAGCTGAAGGGATTATACGAAGCGGCATTATAGAAGCAAAGCCGGGGTTATCCGCCAATTGCTCTGGCAATCGCGAACGCGGCGCCAGCGGCGGCACTCCCGATCAACGCAGTTTGCAGAGCGCTTCGCACCGGCCGCGTTCCCGTAAAGCGCCCTTTCACAAAACCGAAGATCAACAACGCCACGAGTGTCAGCGCCACTGAATACAACAGCGCCACCGACGTCGTACTTGCAAAAATGTACGGCGCAAGCGGAATCAGCCCGCCGGCGATGTACGCGCCCGCAATCGTTAAAGCACTCGTCAGAGCGCGTTGTGGGTCAGGTTTCTCGAGGCCGAGCTCGAACCGCATCATGAAATCGACCCAGTTTCTGGGTTGGCGTTTCAAGGCCTGAACGATCGGCCACGTTTCGTCTTCGGTGAGCCCGTACGCCTGAAAAACTTCCGCGACTTCTCGCATCTCTTCGTGAGGGATCTCGGCAACTTCGCGTTTCTCACGTTCGCGTTCTTTTGCGTAATGTTCGGCGTCGCTCTTCGCGGCCATGTAGCCGCCGAGTCCCATTGCGATTGAGCCGGCAGCGATCTCGGCGAGCCCTGCGGTGACGATGATCGCTGTGTGATCGATAGCGCCGGTTAACCCGGCAGCGAGGGCGAATGGCACCGTGAGGCCGTCGGCCATTCCGATGACAATATCGCGAACGACTTCGCTCGAGGTGAAGTGACGTTCAACGTGGGGAGTCTGGGGCACTGAGACAGGATAAGCCTGTCAAAACTTTCCAAGCAACATCAAAACGCCAATCACGATAAACGCCACTGCCGCAACCCGCTTGACCCACACGAGTGGAACGTAATCGCCAATCACGCTTCCCACCAAAACTCCGACGGCGGACACTGCGACGAGCGCAAGACTAGCGCCGAAGAAAACGGCCCACGGTCTCTTCGTTTGTGCCGCCATCGTCATCGCTGCCAGTTGCGTCTTGTCTCCCATCTCAGCCAGAAAAATGATTCCAAAGGTTGTGAGCAGTACCCGCAGATCCATTATTAGTCTCCAGAAGTTACTTCGAGTCCGTAACGAGGATTGCATCGCGAACCAAAGAGCCGCGGGTGCACGCCAACTGCTTCCCATCGCGTGTCCAGGCAAAACCGGTTACCAGCATGTCGTTGAAGTCAGTCACCTGTTTCGGTGCACCACCGTCGAGAGACTGGCTCCAAATGTTCGACACGTTGTTTTTGTTTACCGTGTAAAGAATTGACTTGCCGTCCAACGCCCATTGGGTCAACGTCAAGACAGTGCCGCTGGTATTGATCTCGAAAGTCTTGATCGGCGCGCCGCCTTCAAATGGAATTACTGCAAGACGATTCGGCGGAGCAAACGGATCCCGCGATTCAGGATACGTGAAAGCGATTGAACGACCGTCAGGTGAAATTGCGGCTGATGTAACGGTGTGGTCTGTGACCTGAACCGGCGTGCCGCCATCGATCGATACTTTCCAGAGTGTGGGCCTTGGACCATCGAGCGCAGTGTAAACAATCCAACGGCCGTCGGGCGAAAGCGACGGAAAAGAGTCGGCCAATCCGGACGTCAACCTCACCGGGTTACTGCCATCGAGATTCATCCGCCAGATGTTTTTCTTGTCATCCTGCCACGACGCGAACACGACGTAGCGGCCGTCACTTGAAACCACGGGCGAAAAGTTCATGCCCTTGTTCGCGGTCAACTGTTTACGATTCGCGCCATCG
>DASSEB010000453.1:0-10501 GCA_035696765.1 Pyrinomonadaceae bacterium
CTTGTTGCCTTACTTTCCTTATCGCGACGATGGAATGCTTGTCTGGAACCTTCTCGGCGCGTACGTCAAAGAGTATCTCAACCTCTACTACCTGAGCGATCAGGATGTCGTTAACGATTATGAGCTGCAAAGCTGGGCCGCGCAGTTAGCGGGTGGTTTGGATAGCGGGGCCGGCAAAGTGCCAGGCTTTCCGAGCAACATTCAGACGCGCGAGCAGCTTGCGGATATCGTTCACAGAATCATTTGGACGGCTGGACCACAACATGCCGCGGTCAACTTCCCACAGACCGACTACACGAGTTTCATCCCCAACGCGTCAGGGTCCACTTACGCGCCTCCCGTCGACGGTAATGTAGACGAAGCCGCCCTGCTTAAGATTCTCGCTCCAAAGGACAAAACCGCGGTCCAGGTGAAGACCAGTTATGCACTCGCCGGCTATCATTACGATCAGTTGCTTAACTACACTCTAAATACCGAAGATGGATCGAACGCGGTTGTTAGAAAGTATTACCAGCAGTTGACGACAACCGTACGCGATCAGATCGTTGCGCAAAATCAGAAGCGCGCCGCGGAAGCTGGCTTACTGGTCTATCCCTACTTTCTCCCGGAGAACATTCCGAACAGCACAAGCGTCTGAAACGCGCGCGCTTTCGTCGCTCCCACAAAGAAAACAAAAGGCACAAGAATCAAAAATCCTTCTGTGCCTTTTGTGCTTTCTTGTGGCTGAATTTCCGATCACCGGAGGTATTTGTTGAAGAACTCGAGGGTGCGCGTCCACGCGAGTTTTGCCGCCTCTTCGTCATAACGCGGCGTCGTATCGTTGTGGAACCCGTGCTGTTTACCTTCGTACATGTGAATTTGGTAGACCTTCTTGTTGGCCTTGAGCGCAGCCTCGTATGCAGGGATCCCTTCGTTGATGCGCTGGTCGTTGCCCGCGTAATGCAGTAACAGTGGCGCGGAAATCTTGGGCACATCCTCTGCTGCCGCCTGGCGTCCGTAGAACGCTACTCCTGCGTTTAGATCGCCGCCCAGCCGGACGGCCAGTTGATTCACGATCCCGCCGCCGAAACAAAAACCGACCGCGCCGAGTTTGCCAGTTGAGTCGGAGCGCGCTTTGAGCCACTTCGCCGCAGCGACGAAATCTTCGCTCATCTTCTTTGGGTCCACCTTGCGGAACGCTTCGGCGCCTTTCTCGTCACTGCCCGGAAAGCCACCGACAGAAGTCAATCCGTCAGGAGCGAAGGCAATGAAGTTCGCGAGCGCAAGCCGGCGCGCGACGTCTTCGATATATGGGTTCAGCCCGCGGTTCTCGTGAATGACGAGCACAACCGGCAGCTTTCCATTTTTTGCGGGGCGCGCCAGATAGCCTTTGATCGAGCCGTTCCCTTCCGGCGACTGCACGGTTTCGTAACCCACTTTGATCCGTTTGTCGTCAGGTGGGACCTGCTGCGCCCATGCGTAGTGGGGCCTGAGGCTTTCGAAAATCGCGCCCACGGTCAGGCCGCCGACCGCGAACTTGGCGGCGCGATCGAGAAAGGTGCGCCGGTTGATGTCGCCGTGCTGATATTCGTGAAACAGGTCCAACAACTCCTGTGGGTAATCGCTTGCGACTTTACGTTCCATTCTTTCTCCTCGTAGCTGGATTAAAGCAGCTTAAAAAACATGTTCCTCTTGTGCTTCTTTTCGGCGATGATTCTAATCTGTATTCAGAATGATTCGCCACAATGAAGCACAAAAGTCATAAAATCAAGGAACTCCTTTTTTACTTTTTTGTGGCTGAAATAGTTTCAAGGCGAAGCAAAGATGGATTACGACTCGACTGACATACCCAGCGTCTACGATCGGGCCCGCGACCATGGGCCGGAGCTTTTACAGCTCTGGATGCACGTCATCGCATCATGTGTCGGAAAACAGCGTCTGAAGACCATCCTCGATCTGGGCTGCGGCACCGGGCGTTTCTCCGAATCGCTCGCTGCTCATTTCGACGCTGAAGTTGTAGGCATTGATCCGTCCATGAAGATGTTGGACCACGCGCAGAGGAAACTGCGTGACCGCCGCGTTCGATACCAGACTGGCTCCGGCGAAGCCATACCTCTCGGCAACGACTCTGTCGACCTGATTTTCATGTCGATGTGTTTTCATCACTTCGAGAATAAGATGCTCGCGGCGCGCGAGTGCCGCAGAGTGCTTCGGGACGGAGCGGCTGCGATTCTTCGCACAGGTACTCGCGAACGCATTCCGTCATATCCATATTCAGACTTCTTTCCCGAGAGCCGGCCAATTATGGAAGACGTTCTTCCTACCGCGGCGTTCGTGCGTGAGGTTTTCGAGTCGGCGGGATTTCGCACCGTTAGCTGCGACGTTGTCATTCAGCAGATCGCTCCGGATTATGCGACGTACGTCGAGAAACTCGCTGCGGGTGCTGATTCAGTCCTCGCGCAACTGTCTCCGAACGATTTCCGAGCGGGCATAGAGGCGATGCGCACGCACGCAGCATGCACAGGCGATAAACCGGTCTCCGAACCGATCGACGTCTTTGTCTTTCGTTAGTTAGGAGGGGTGACGAAGCGTTCAATTCTGAATGAGGCGGACCGGGCGGCAATCGTTAATCGGATGCGATCGCTGTCGGTGTCGTCCACTGCGCGATGGGGAACCATGGACGTAGCCGCCATGCTGCAACATCTTCGCTTGTCAGGGCTGATGGCCCTTGGAGAGTTGTCGGTGCCTTCTGCGAACAAGCGCGTCTTTCAGGTGTTTCCTGTTAAGCACTTAATTCTCTACGTGCTTCCCTTTCCCAAGGGAGCACCGACAGCGCCCGAGTTGAAGATCGTTGCTTCAGCATCATTCGAAAAGGAGCGCACGGCGCTCTTCGAATTACTGGAGCGAATCGGCACGGGCCCTCGCGACGGGGCCGGACCGGCTCATCCCCTCTTTGGCCCACTAAGCTGGCGTGAATGGGGCGTCGCCACGTACAAACACGCTGATCATCATCTAAGGCAGTTCGGCGTGTAAGGCGTTGCAAAACTTTGCCTCAAAACATGTACCTTTTGTGCTTCTTTAGCGAATCAACTTTTGAGGCAAGACCTGTTTTACTTCACGCGTACGAACGGCATGTCGCGCATGCGTGACGTTCCGACGTGCAGGCCATTCACCTTTCCATCTTTGTCGCGTGTAAACCAGACAGTGAATCCCTGCACTCCGAAGTGGTCCTTATACAGCGGCTGCATCGGCAAACTCGTTGTGGGACGCTGTTTGATGAACGCCTTGTCAGCGTCGACCGCGACAGTGAACGTCGCTCCCGCTTCTTCGCTAAACCAATCTCCCTTGAATGATGCAAGGTCAGCCGGCGTTGGCGTCCACTCCGTCTCGCGAACGAAGCGTGTAACCTCACCATCGGTATCGACGGTTTCAGCATTCGTCGGGTTGCCGTCTTTACTAAACGTAAACTTCAATTGGTTAGCACCCGCGGCAAACTGCCCGCCTGCCAGTGGTACAAGGCGCGCGCCGCTCCATCGCGAAACGCCGTTCTCGATAACGAACCTTGCCGGAGCATGCGTCTTTTCGTTACGCCAGATACCTACAAATTTCTTCAGCTCCTCCTCTGAAATTTTGGCTGCTTCGGTCTTCGGTGTCTCGGGAAATGGTCCGAAGATCTCATCCGTTATGCCTGCGGCGATTGCTCCGGCACTGGGTGAAGTGCCGTTGCACATCACACCGATTGACACCTTCTTGTCCGGATAACGCGCCAGAAAAGTCTGATACCCGGCAGTCGCGCCGCCATGCGCGACGTCCTTCAGCCCCTTGTACGTATCGACAGTCAGACCAAGCGCGTACGAGATCTTCCGGCCATCATTCAGCACTCCTCGAGTTTCCAACGCATCGACAAGAGGCGCACCCAGCGAACGGGATTCAAGCATCGCGTTCCATTTCATCCAATCGCCGACCGTCGTGAGCATGCCGCCGTTTCCATAAACATTCATGAAAGGCATATTAAGTCGCCATGGTCCATTGCCTTGACGCGAATACGCTTGAGCACGGCCGGGGACTATCCGCTGGTAGTCGTCCCTCCAGGAACTGTTCTTCATGCCGAGTGGTTTAAATAGACGCTCCTCGATAAACGCTGGAAACTTCTGCTTCGAAACGCGCTCGACGATGATGGACGCAAGAGTGTATCCGCTATTCGAATACGAGTATTCGGAACCGGGCGTGAAGTCGAGTGCGCGTTGATGAGTAACGATGTCAAATGCGAGATCCTGACTGATGACACGGTCGCCGCGACCCGCGCCAGTGAGGCTCAAAACTGTGCCCCAGTCGCGAAGACCGGCAGTGTGATTCAGCAGATGGCGGATCGTCAGTGGCGAACCGTAATCCGGCAGTTCGGGAATATATTTTCTGACTGGATCGTCGATACTGAGCTTTCCATCCTGTTGCAGCAGTACGAGCGCGGCGGCGGTGAACTGCTTGGCGACTGAGCCTGACTCAAAGATAGTTTGAGTTGTGTTCGGAACGTTGTGCTCCAGCTCGGCAAGTCCGAACGCCTTTTCGAACACTACATCTCCATTGAGTGACACAGCGGCGGCACAGCCCGGTGCTGGTCCAACGTACGCCCTGGTAAACTTCTCGAACGCGCGTTCAGCGCCGGCGGCAACCTTCTCTTTGTCGGGAACCTGAGCGAAGGTTGCAGTAGAAAGAAACGCGAGAACGGTAAGAACCAGTAAGAGACTTTTTCTACGCATAGAGTTCGTCCTTGTCTTTGTTCGGAATTACTAATCGGACCGTCTTTGCACAAGGCGCGCAAAGTAACACGATTATCCGGATTAACAGGATTTTTGTACAAGCAGTCTTCGGTTCGAAATGTTTTATTCCCTTTCCTCATAAGTGGATAGAGGCGGGTTCAACCGCGCTCACATACGCGTCGATCCGGCCTTCGCCGGCCGCAAACAAAGCGGAGACCATCCAATGAATATTTTCAAATTCGACAAACCGATCGAACTGAGCGAACACATGGTTTTGACGTATCAAACACTGCGTGTTGTGCTGGTCGTTATAGCACTGCTCTTTCCATGGGTGTTGTGGATCGGTGGTCACATCTCGCGTGATCGGCTACAACTGCAGCCCTCGATGAGCGACTACTATCACGCCAATGCAGTGTCCATGAGGGAATTCGCCGAGCGGGAGTCTGCGGTTCAGGCCGGCCGGCAGCGTGAAAATGTCCATCTCGATTCCGGACGCGGTGTGCTGCGTAATTGGTTCGTCGGCGTACTCTTCGGGATCAGCGCGCTCTTGGCTGTGTATAAAGGCTATCGGCCCGCGGAGGATGTGGCGTTGAACCTGGCAGGAGTGTTTGCAGTTCTGATCGCTCTATACCCCAATGCATGGGATGACCCCGGCCTTCCCTTCCATGGTATTTTCGCCGTCAGTTTCTTTCTGTGCATTGCGTATGTTTGCATTTTTTGCGCGTCTGCAACCCTCTCACTTATCAAGGACGCGAACAAACGGAAACGTTATCACCGGCTTTATAGGTTTCTCGGGAGCGCGATGGTAGCAACTCCCATCTTAGCAGCCATTCTGAGCGAGTTGCTGCAGCGTCGTACCTCTTACATTTTCTTCGCCGAGGCCGCGGGCGTATATGCATTCGCGGCATATTGGTGGGTGAAGACCCGTGAGATCAGTGAAACGAACGCAGACCGCAGGGCTGCAAGTGGGGAACTTCTGTTACCCGCTGGCATAGGACCAGCCGATGCCGTTCGCGACATACGCGTCGAATCCGTCGCGGACGGGAAGATCGGAACTTCTGCACCTACTGCAACGCGTCCACATTGAATGATTGTATAGACACTATGGCTAAATACGACCGACGAAGTTTCAACCGAATTGCGCCACTTAGCGCATCTTGAGCTTTGGCCGAAGCCGTGTATCCGAACCTATGATTGGCAGCAGCAAACTCGTGGAGGTAAACATGACACGCACACCCGACGGAAAGTTTCAATCACGAAGGCTAAAAAGATTTTTGACGTACTTCCTTACGTTCGCGTTTTTGATCGCGATCATGCCCGTTAGAACGCTCGCATGGGGCAACGAGGGTCACGAGATTACGGCCCTCATCGCCTACGCGCTCCTGAATCCACGAGCCAAACAGAACGTGGATATCGTCCTGGAAGGTAAGAAAATAGCTGACGTCGCGACGTGGCCTGACGATCTGAAACGTCCAGGTTGCGCGGTCCCGGGCGCGGGTTGCAATCCGGAATACCGGCCCGAGACAAGCCAGTGGCACTTCGTCGACATGCCCGTCAGCGGAAACGGCCACTTCTCTCGCACTGGGGAGTACTGTCAAAATTCTCGTTATGGCGATTGCATCGTATTCGCGATCGAAGATTTCAGAACAATACTAACGAAATCAACGAACGAGCCTTTTGCAGCCAAAAGAGAAGAAGATAAACGCAAGTTTCACGATGCGCTGAGCTTCATCGTCCACTTCCTCGGTGATATTCACCAGCCGCTTCACTGCGCCGACGATCACGACGCCGGCGGCAACGGCAAGCTTGTCACCTGGCAGAACGAGCCGGAGTATCAATGGGCAGACATCTGGAATCTGCATTCCGTTTGGGACGAGTATCTCGTCACGCGAAATATCATGAACATGGAGCCGGCGAAGCGGACGTATGAGCAGTATGCGAACTCGCTCGTCGCAGGTCTCAGCGCGGCAGAACGAAACTATGCCCAACTAAAATCGCCAACGATCAAACCCGGGAGCCCTGAAAACGTCATCGCGTGGGCTGAGAGGTCACACGCGCTGGCCAGGAGCTCAGCTTACAACCTGCCTCCTACCAAAGTGAAGAAGTCTTCGCGAGGTAAAGAGAAGAAGAACAAACAAGGTCAGTTATTGGACATCATCGTCCTCAATGAGAATTACTTCACCACCACTATGCCGGTCGTTGAAAGGCAGTTGCGCTTAGGCGGCGTGCGGCTGGCAAGAATCCTGAACGAGATCTACGACAAAGACATTCACTAGCTTTGATGTTCATTCGCCGTTTTAGGCAAGTGGTTTGAGAGTTGTGCGAAGTCGTTCGCGTTCACAACACGCAGATTGCATTGATTTTATTTCACACATGGTCCATTGAATCAACACACGCCTCACAGTGATTCGCAATCGGTCGCCGGCACGTAGTGGACGACACTGCGCTAAAACTTATCTCGCCTGCGGAATATTTCCGCACGAAAGAACACTGAGCTCAGCAGATCTTTTTTTGTGTGCAATCATCTCGTGCATGCGAAAGCGTTGATGGAATTAGCTTAATCCATCTTCCACTCGCTTTAACTGAAATGAAAACCGCACTGAAATGTTTTGCACACAAGAAACGCAGCAAGAACTAGCAAGAAGTTTTGCTTGACACATCCGAGTTGTCGCATTACAGTGTTGCGCCTCAATTGTCTGGATGACTCACAGCAGTAGTCTTCCTAACAAATCAAAACCGAAACCAGGTGGAACTTATAACAGGTACATGTGGGCGCACCTGGTCCATCGAATTTATAAAGAGGGTATCGAGGTACCACTCTCACGAAAGCGGCTTAGTACTATTTTTGAAGCGGCTCGCTGTTGGATCAATTTGGCTCTGTTGTCCCCGATACTCATCCATTTGATTTAATTGTTCGAGTGAATCCCTAACAACTTTCTGAGGACTGAACCAAGCTAGAAATAAGCCCCGCGGTCACGCGAATGACAGCAGGGCCGTCTCAACATCCTGCGTCGCATCTCTGCGCCTAAGATGTCAAGTGCATCCGTATCTTAGCGCAAGGTGCAGCGTTGGCTCAACCTAGATAAGGAGCCACTCCAAATGGCGAATGCTGCCCCTTTGGTCGCAAGGCCTGCTGCTCTATTTGTACGTGCAGGTTTATCTTTACTGTTCGTCATCTGTCTCTCGGTCCTGGTACAGGGGCAGTCCTCCACATATCACCTACACAAAGAGTCGTCCACGACCTCTGGTCTATTTCAGTTGAAGACGGCTGGGCCAGACGGTACAAGTCTGGCTGTAACATCGGCTAACTTGAAAAGCGTAGCGGCCGGTGAATACCTCATCAAGGCCTTCGATACGCAATCAGGCGATCCGAATGCTTCAGGAACAATACCCGCAGGTTCGACCATCACATTTGCGCTTTGGCTTAGAAAGACAACCACCGGGGGCACGATGTTCCCGCGCGCGAAGTTACAGCTCAATACCGCCGCCGGGACACTTCTCGGCACCGCCACGAGCGCTACCGCTCTGACCAGTACACTTACCAAATACACATTTAGCACTACCACGAGCTCCAGCATCGTGATGACTGCGTCCGACAGGTTTTATGTATGGGTTGGAGTGAATTTAACTGTAGCGCCGACAACAAACACGAATGCCGAGTTGGACGTCGAAGGAACTCTGAACGGCAACTTCGATTGTACCGTGGTGGTTCCGCTTCCGATTCCCACACCATCAATCAGTAGTCTTTCACCCGCGGCTGGTCCAATTGGAACTGCTGTAACTATAAACGGGGCGACTTTTGGAGCGACGCAGGGAAGCAGCACTGTGACGTTCAACGGCGTAACCGCAACGCCTACCAACTGGACCAGTACAAGTATTGTCGCTCCTGTGCCGGCGGGTGCTACCACAGGTCCGGTGGTAGTTACGGTCGGAGGTATTGCGAGCAATGGAGCTACTTTCAGCGTTGGCGATACCGGAACGATCACCGGAACGTTAACTCGTGCCGGCGATGGAGCCACGATCAATGGCGGATTGGTCGAAGCACTACAGTCCGGCATCGTCAAAGGCTCAGGCACGAGCGCCACGAACGGTAGTTATTCCATTGCCGGTCTCGTATCCGGCACGTACGATGTGCGCGCCTCGGCCAGCCGGTATGTGACGCAGGTGCAGTCTGGCGTCGTGGTCTCACCGCCGGCTAGTACTACCACAAACTTCACTCTCGTAGATATTGGACCAATTACAAACATTTACGACGAGCTAGGACGGCTCGTAGCAGTTATCGATCCAGCCGGCGACACGGTAACGTACAGCTACGATTCAGCCGGCAATCTTCTGTCGATCTCCCGAGGCACCGCATCACAGTTATCGATCCTCGAATTTACTCCCAACAAAGCTCCCGTCGGATCGCCTGTCACGATTTACGGCACCGGCTTCAGCGCGACGCCAAGTGCAAACGTCGTCAAGTTCAACGGCACTGTCGCCGTTGTTAGCGCATCTTCATCAACGCAGATTTCGACTACTGTCCCCGCCGGCGCGACAACCGGATTAATCTCGGTGACCACCGCGGCTGGTACTGTCTCGAGCAGCACTCCTTTTACTGTCGGCACCGATGCTCCGATCATCACCAGCTTCACACCTACGATCGGTACCGCCGGTACGGCCGTCACTATTTCCGGCAGTAACTTTGATACCACTACTTACGGCAATCGACTGGAATTCAATGGCACGCGATCCATCGTCACCGCTGCCTCCGCGACGTCGATAACGACATCGGTACCCACTGGCGCAACCTCGGGACACATCTCCGACACTACGCCGGCCGGAAAAGGTGTGAGTAGCGGTTACTTCTTCATTCCGCCTGCCCCATTAACGGCAGCCGATGTCGAAGTCTTCAGCACGATGGCTATTGGACAAACAAAGGTCGTGACGATCACGACGGCTAACAAAGTTGCCATGGTGCTTTTCGATGGTGTCGTGGGCCAACGCGTGAGTCTTAAGTTGACCGGCGTCACCATCAGCTCGAGCAGTGTTTCGATCCTCAATCCCGATGGCTCAACGTTCGGCTCGGCAAGTGTCAGCACAAGCGGCGGGTTCATCGATGCTAAAGATCTGCCGGTGAGCGGCACCTACACGATTCTGGTCGATCCTTCCAGCACAAACACCGGCAGCATGACACTCGAACTTTATGGTGTTACTGACGTAATGGGGACAATCACTCCGGGCGGGTCCGCAGTAACTGTCACTACAACGATTCCCGGGCAAAATGCGCAGCTGACATTTGCCGGTACGGCCGGACAGCGCATGAGCGTCAACGGCAGCTCAGCCTTTGGCGTCTGCTGGAACCTCGGCATCTACAAGCCCGATGGTACTCAACTGACGAACACGTTTAGCTGCGGCAGCTCCATCTTCATCGAACCCACAGCACTTCCCGATACCGGGAATTACACGGTTCGCATCGATCCGACCGGCTCTGTCACTGGTCAGGGCACAGCGACTCTTTACGAAGTCGTCGACATTTCCGGCTCGATCAGTATCGGCGGTGCGCCTGTTTCAATCACCACGACCACACCGGGCCAGCTCGCCAGATTGAGCTTTACCGGTACCGCCGGTCAACGCATTAGTCTCAATGGTAGTTCCACTTTCAGCACCTGTTGGAACCTCGGTATCTATAAACCGGATGGAACTCAACTGACCAATACTTTCAGTTGCGGCAGCAGCATTTTCATTGAACCGCTGCTACTACCCGACTCTGGTTCGTACACCGT
>DASSEB010000454.1:0-41892 GCA_035696765.1 Pyrinomonadaceae bacterium
GCAATCGCAGACGACGACAACTTCGCTCAAAACCTGCAACTCGATATTCAAGAGCTGGCGATGAACGTGGCGATGCAGTTCGGCAGCAGAACAGATCCGGACGCGAAGGAAGCGCTGGCCCAACTTGCAAACGCAACCGGCATCGAGGACTTCAGCGCTGCCGCAAACGGCAAGAGAAAGCTTAGCGGAAATGCGGCAGCCCTGGATCTGCTCAAAAACCACCTCGGCGCGGATGGCAAGAACGTCCGCTACTATGCCGCTGGTGATAAAGCCGAACTGCCCGACGAGCTAAAACACGATTTGAAGGCGACCATCCTTGGACCACCGCCGAAAAAGGCGAGGGCGTTTCTGGCCCTGATGGATCTCAAAAAAGGCGTCGGTCAATATCTGGATTCGATGACGGATGGTGAAGACGGCCCCAAAGCAATTCAGCCGTTTCCAAGGGAGTGGACCTCCGATCCGCACCACTATCCAAAAACCGACCTGAGAAATCGCCCGATTGATTACAAGGAGTTTGTCGAAGACGTGAACAAGTCACAGCCCGACATGCTTCTGGCCGCAGCCGCTAAGATCGAAAACTTTCTGAACAACCAGAGTCTGGTGGTCCTGTTTGAGTTTGATGGTAAGAAACTTCTCTTTGCCGGCGACGCGCAGGGCGGCAATTGGGAGTACTGGCTTTTCAAAACTGAAGAGCCATTGAAGGATCCGACTCAGGCCGGCGACGTCATCGAGGAGAGTAAAGAACTGCTGCAGACTATCGACTTCTACAAAGTGGGCCACCATGGAAGCACGAATGCGACGCCCATCCAGGCCGTAGAAGCGGCGATCGCCCGGCCAAAAAACAGCAAGGGCTTCATTTCGATGTGTTCCACCGAAGATGGGGTTTACGGCAGTGTGGACAAGGGCACGGAGGTACCGCGCGTTCCTTTGATGAAGGTGTTAGCTGATGGTTCGTGGTTGGTTCGCAGCGACGCCATTCCGATTACCATCACCAATCCAGACACCAACAGGCCGAAAACCATCAAGGCGAGAAGAGGAGTGACCTTGCCGAAGCCCAAAGTCGGCAAGATAAAGACGGCTTCGCTCTACGTCGAGTACTCGTTCTGATGTCTTCACGCCGCCTCGTGCTGTGTTAAAATCACGGCACTGATGACGACGGCAGAGCCATTAACGGAAGAGCAGGAAGTCTTTCTTAAACACATCCAGAAGAAGGGACTGAAACGCACGTCCCAGCGCGCGTTGATCCTGGATGTCTTCCTGCGCACCGAAGATCATCTCTCCAACGAAGATCTATACCAGCTCGTTAAAAAAGAAGATCCGACTGTCGGTCAAACCACCGTTTATCGTACGCTCAAGATCCTGACCGAGGCCGGTCTCGCGCGTGAAGTCCGTTTCGGCGACGGACGCACCCACTACGAGCATAATTACAAACATCAACATCACGATCACATGATCTGTTCGGAGTGCGGCAAGATCATCGAGTTCTTCTCCGCCGAACTTGAAGCGTTGCAGGACGCGATGGCCGCGAGGCACAACTTTGAAATCACGCAGCACCTGTTGCGCATCATCGGAATTTGCGCCGACTGCCAGCGTGAACAAAAACAGCAAGAAAGAAACCTCACCGCTATCCCCTGAGTTTTACAAACATCACATTGATCAATATGGTTGGAGGTTGCAATGAGCGTTTCGATTACATTTGAACCCTCCGGTATCACCGGACTCGTCGCGGAGGGAACTTACCTCATCGACGCAGCGCATCGTATGGGCGCGCCGCTTGGAACTGGCTGCACTGCGGGGAAGGGTGAGTGCCCGGCGTGCGTAGTTTCAGTTAAATCCGGTGCGGCATTGCTGTCGTTACCGAGTGTCGCGGAAGAGAAGCAGCTTGGCGTCGAGCAACTCGATCAAAATTTGCGATTAGCGTGTCAGGTGAAGATCGAGAACCCGGGGGAGGTCGTGGTGATGGTTGCCACGCGACCACAAACACGCGCCACGCCGAACAACAGCGAGGCTGAACTCAAAACGAAATTCGGCGCGTTACCGCTTAACAAAAAGATCGCGACGCTTTTGCAGTTAGAAGCGATCACGATGTCCGAAGCATTCGACTCGGCGATCGAGAAGCCGCTCGCCTACGGCGCTAAAACGTTCGACGCAATCGCAAATCGAGCACGCGCACGAAACGAACAGAAGAAAGAATCATGATTTGGCGAAAAGCAGCCCTGCTGGCGCTCGCATTGTCGATGCCGGTGCTTTTCGCTGCTTGTCCGAAGAACGATCCACCATCCAGACCGCGCGCGACTATCTCAACCAGTTCGCGTCCGGTACCAACCACGCCAATCGTCGCTGCTTTCAACGGTGAAAAAGCGATGGATCACGTGCGGAAGCAGATTGAGTTTGGACCACGACCGCCCGACACTCCGCAGCTCGCGAAGACGCGTGCTTACATCGCCAACGAGTTGAGGTCCTACGGACTCACGGTTTCTTTTGACGAGTTCACTGCCAAAACTCCGCAAGGCGAAAAGAAGATGGCGAACATCGTCGGCGAGGTTCCCGGCGAGACCAAAACTCTGATCCTGATCGCCAGTCACTACGATACGAAGTTTTACAAAGACATGTACTTCCTCGGCGCTAACGATCCGGCAGCCTCGGTTGGAACGTTGCTCGAGATCGGACGGGTGCTCGGTAGCATAAAGAAGCCCACCGTGACTTACCGGCTGGTCTTCTTTGACGGCGAAGAGGCTTTTTGTGAAGGGTGGAGCGATTGCGGAGATGCGAACAATCCTGACAACACGTATGGCAGCCGGCACTACGTTTCACAACTGCGCGCCGCAAACGAACTCGGAAATACCGCCGCACTGATTCTGCTCGACATGATGGGTTATAAAAATCTGGAGTTGGGTCGCGACAATTCCAGCACAAGATGGTTGCAGGACATGATCTGGCAAACCGCACGAGAACTCGGTCATGGCAAGATCTTTGTCGATCGCGAGGAAGGTGTTGGTGGTGATGATCATGAGCCGTTTCTTAGTTCCGGAGTAGCGTCGGTTGATTTAATTCAACTAAGCTCGTATCCACACTGGCACAAGGCTGACGACACGATCGATAAAGTTTCGGCGCAGAGTATGAAGGTCGTGGGTGACACCGTGTTGGCGAGTCTGCCGAAGATCGTTGCTAAAGTCGCCGCAAAAGAGGAAAAAAATTAGCCACAAAAAGGCACAAAAGGCACAAAGAAGAATATAAGGAAGAGACATGCTTACATCACCAGAGATACTCGTGCCGATGGATTTTTCACCGTGTTCGGTGAACGCGCTCAAAGTTGCTATTGGAATGGCAGAGCCGGAAGGCGATCTCACGCTGCTTCACGTCGTTGACGAAGAGTTTATTCACGGCGTCGTCGCGGCGGGAATGGGAACGACTGAAGACATTCGAAACCGTCTCAAGGAACAGGCAGAGGCCAGCTTCAGCAGCGTGCTTGAAGGGATGCAAACGGGCCAGGTCAGTATCGAGAAGATGATCGTCGTCGGCCTCCCGTTTGTTGAAATTCTGAAGATCGCTCGCGATCTGGATCTGCCGATGATCGTGATGGGAATCAGAGGGCAGTCAACGCCGGCTGAAGAATTACTCTTTGGTTCGACTGCGGAGAAAGTTCTTCGCGGCACACGCGTGCCCGTGCTTTGCGTGCCGTTTTAATGTGACTATGAAAAGAATCGCAGTCATTCCCGGCGACGGAATTGGTCCTGAAGTCGTGCGCGAAGCTGTTCGCGTACTGAAACACTTGCAGAACACGAGAGCTGTCGAACTCGAGCTCGTCGACTTCGACTGGGGCGCGGAAAAATTTATTCGCGACGGCGTTAGCTTGCCTGCGGGCGCGCTCGAAATGTTGTCCGCGAAGTTTGACGCGATCCTCGCGGGCGCTTTCGGCGATCCGCGGGTGCCGTCAAACAAACACGCTGAAGACATCCTGCTCGGAATGCGGCGCGGTCTCGATCTTTACATCAACCTGCGGCCGGTGCGCCTGCTCAACGATCGGCTCACTCCGTTGCTCAACCGCAAAACCGCGGACATCGATTTCGTTGTCTTTCGTGAAAACACTGAAGGTGCGTACTGCGCTGCCGGCGGTTTTCTAAAACAGGGAACAGACGACGAGATTGCACTTCAGGAAGACGTCAGCACGCGCCGTGGTGTCGAACGAATCATTGTCGCCGCATTCGAGTACGCGCGAGTGAATGGACGTAAACGCGTGACGATGGCTGACAAGTCTAACGTGCAGCGCTTCGGCGGCGATCTCTGGCAACGTGTTTTCAAAGAAGTAGCTGCCGGTTATCCGGAGGTCGATGCAAACCATCAGTACGTCGATGCGATGGCGATGTACATGGTGCTCGATCCCGCGCAGTACGACGTGATCGTCAGTAACAATTTGTTTGGCGACATACTGACCGATCTTGGAGCTGCGATTCAGGGCGGGCTTGGACTTGCAGCTTCAGGAAATATTCATCCCGGGAAAGTTTCGCTTTTCGAACCGGTGCACGGCAGCGCGCCGCCGCTCGCGGGCAAGGGAATCGCAAATCCGATTGGAGCTATTCTGACCTCGGCGATGATGTTAGAATACCTGGGCTTCCAAACGCTGAGTAACGAAATTGAAGACGCTGTCCGCGGCGCGATCTCTGCAAACGAAACAACGAGAGATCTCGGCGGACAACTTTCTACAGAACAGGCAGGTGCCGCCATCACGGCACGGCTTGGAAACATTGGGAAGAAGTAGAAGTGGAGGAGTCATGACGGGCGCAGGAAAACTCACGACGAAGGCGATCGCGATTATTGTTATCGTGGCGATGCTCGACGCGGTGGGACTTTCACCCGTACTCATGGTGTTCATCACTGGAGTAGTTTCTGTAGTCTGGCTGATCGCTCGCCGCGCACAAGCCCGCGAGATCGAGCGGATCTTCGATTTCTACGTTGCCGCCGAGGCGATACTCCGCGAAGAAGAACGACGCTGGTATGGTTTCGAAATCGCCGAGGTGATCGAGCACGGCGAGAGCCTGCTCGAACTCATGCCGGATCCGCCGCCGCTGAACTACTTCGTACTCGGAGCGCTCTATCACCGTTTGGGAAATCATCAGGCGACTGCCGAGTATCTGTCGCGGTTAACTGACGACGGAATCTGCGATGAAGCACATCGCACTTCGCCGTCACCTCAGTTGCGTCGTTACGTGATGATGTTGAGGCGGATCGAGTATCACCCGTCGAGCGCGCCGCATACACTCGCCGCGATCAGGAATTTGGAACGAGCGCGCCAGCGTAGTGCCGAAAAACTTTTGCAGGAGAGTCGCGGCGTAATTGAGAATGAAAAGCGTGCGGTGCGAATAGAAGTTCCGCTGCCCGAAGCGAAACATACGCACGATGAATTGAGCTTTGCGCCTTCGGTTCCGCTGAGTGAAATCACGGCGCCGCCGCCTATTTCCAAAGTGCTGCACGACGTTTACCAGGAAGACAACAGAGCCAGTTAACGCGCTTGTTTGAAGCCCTGACAGCAGAAATCATCGCGATCGGATCGGAACTACTTGCGCCCGATCGCACCGACACCAACAGTCTCTGGCTCACTGAGCAACTCAACCGCCTCGGCATCGAAGTAAAACTCAAAACGATCGTCGGCGACGACGATGCCCGCCTCGAAGAAGCAATCAAAGACGCCGTTCGCAGATCGAAAGTGGTGATCACCACTGGCGGTCTTGGTCCAACCGAAGACGACATCACGCGCAAGATCACCGCCCGCGCGCTGGGTCGCCGTCTGCTGCTCGACGAAGTTGTGCTGGCGGAGATCAGGCAGCGCTTTCAGAGCTTTGGCGTCACGATGCCCGAGCGAAATTCACGACAGGCGATGGTGATCGAGGATGCAGAGGTGTTACCAAACCCAAACGGCACGGCGCCGGGAATGTTCATCGATCACCAGGGCACGGCCATCGTGCTTTTGCCTGGTCCACCGCGCGAGATGCGGCCGATGTTCGAGAATCATGTCGCTGCGCGACTCGCCGGACGCGCGGGAAGTTTGTGCGTAGTCCGTCGCATGTTGCGAGTAGCTGGCATGGGCGAGTCGGCGGTCGATGAAAAGATCGCGCCGGTTTACACGCAGTACGACAATCCGGTGACGACGATCCTGTTCAATCAAAGCGAGATTGAAATTCATCTGACCGCGCGTGGACGAACTGAAAAGGAGGCAAACGAGTTACTCGATCGTTTGTCGGCGCAGATTGAAGAGCGACTCGGGAACGCGGTGTTCTCGTTTGCAGGCGAAAGGATGGAAGAAGTTGTCGGCCTGAAGCTGTCGCTTGGCGGTTACACGTTGTCGGTGGCGGAGAGTTGTACGGGCGGCTTGCTGGCGCAGAGGCTGACGGAAGTTCCTGGTTCGTCGAAGTATTTCATCGAAGGCGTCGTGGCTTATGCTAACGATGCGAAGACGCGAACGCTCGGCGTCGAACCGATGTTGCTGATGGAGCATGGAGCAGTTAGCGCACCGGTTGCGGAGGCGATGGCCGAGGGTATTCGCAAACGAGCAGGGACTGATTTTGGATTATCGATCACGGGTATTGCCGGTCCCGGCGGCGGCACTGAAGACAAACCAGTGGGCACTGTCTTCATTGCCCTCTCGGACGACGTTAAAACGGAGCACCGCAGACTAAAACTCCCCGGCGATCGCCAACTGGTCCGCTGGCGCGCCTCCCAAGCCGCGCTGGATCTGCTACGCCGTCGATTACTGTAATCTTCTTTTAGTAATTAGAACCGATTTTCCAGGTGTTCCGGATCACGTTTCGCATGGAAGATAGCCAACACTACTACTCGAGAATCTTCGACTAAAAAATAAATGGAGTAAGGAAATCGCCGTAGTACAGCTCTACGAACCTCTTCCCTCACGCGAGCGAACTGGTTTGGCGATGACGCCATTTTCTCTATTTGGCGTTCAACCGCAATGCTGAACTCTTGTCCGAGCCCATTGCGTCGATTTTCATACCACACTATCGCATCGTCGAGCTCTCGCTTGGCGATTCGTCGGAAAACAACAATGGAAGACATTAGCTTCTTCCAAACCTGGAATCGAGTTCAGCCTTTATAGTCTTCCAATCGACGACATCATTGGGATTGCGTTTATGAGCCTCGATCCTACGATCGAGTTCCTCCGCTTGAGCGTTGGTCAACGGTGGGTCGTACCCCTCTTCAATGATGCTCTCCCACACAGCATCGAGGAGTTCAAGCCGTTCAGGTAAGGGTAAGTTTTTTGCGGCTTCTATTACATTCATACTCATGAACGAAGTTTAGATTCACTTGTGCTCGAAGGCAAGGCATTACTGTTTGATCGTGACGTTAAGTGAAAGGTATTCATCCTGGTCCTTTGCTTGTGGTGACAAAGAAGCACAAAAGGCACAAAATAAAAGGAAATCCTTTTGTGCCTTTTTGTAGCTGGAAGCTTTTGAGCCAAAGGTGGCGGAGTGATCTCGTTGCGACCACTGCTCCTTGTCGTTATTGCATACCTGTTAGGTTCGATTCCGTTCGGATATTTGATCGTGCGGAAGAAGCTTGGCGCCGATATTCGCCAGAGTGGCTCGGGTGGAACCGGCGCAACGAACGTTTCGCGCCGCGCGGGCAAGGCTGCCGGTGTCGTGACCCTCGTGCTCGACGCGTTGAAGGGAAGCCTCGCGGTGTTGGTAGCGAAAGAATTGGCGCCAAATGTTGATTGGCTGATTGCCGCTGCTGCCATTGCCGCGATCCTCGGTCACATGTTTCCCGTCTGGTTGGGATTTCGCGGCGGCAAAGGCGTGGCGACAGGAGTTGGAGTTTTTTCGATACTGGCCCCATTCGCAGTACTGTGTGCCGGCATCATATTCGTCGTCATTGTTTCGTTGACGAGGTACGTATCGTTGGGTTCGATCATTGCTGCCGCAACGATTCCTTTGTTTGTGTGGTTGCGGAGTGACTCGAGACCGGTGCTGACCGCAGCGATCGTGGGAGCGCTGCTGATCGTGTTCGCGCATCGCGGTAACATTGCGCGACTCGCGCGAGGAACTGAGTCCAGAATCTAAGAAATGAAACGCATCGCCATCGTCGGAGCGGGTAGTTGGGGGACGGCGCTTGCCGTGATTGCCGCGCGCGCCGGTCACGAGGTGTGCCTCTGGTCCCGGAACCCCGAAGTCGTAACTTCGATCAATGAACGTCGAGTGAACGCCAGATACCTGACTGCTACTTCGATTCCAGACAATGTAAGCGTGACGGGTGCTATCGATGCCGCGCTGCAAGGCGCCTCGATGGTTGTGCTCGCTGCCCCCTCGCACGCCGCGCGCGAATTGTTAATTTCGATGTCGTCACTGTTTGACGAAGCGGCGATCGTCGTCAGCGTTTCAAAAGGCATCGAGATCGACACCGGGAAACGAATATCGGAAATAGTGAAAGAGGTCATGCCAAATTCGCCTCCGTTTGTTTGTCTCTCGGGCCCGTCGTTCGCGAGGGAAGTGGTCGAGGGACATCCGACCGCGATCGTTGCCGCAAGTAAAGACGCGGCCGCGGCGCGCGCGGTCCAGAACGATTTGAGTTTTGAGAACCTGCGCATTTACACCAACGCCGACGTAATCGGGACGGAGCTTGGCGGCTCGGTAAAAAACGTGATGGCGATTGCCGCCGGAATGGCGGTGGGGCTGGGTTTCGGCTCGAACAGTGTTGCGGCACTTATCACACGCGGCCTCGCGGAGATCACACGTCTCGCGAGGCGCGAAGGCGCACAGGTCGAAACGTTGATGGGACTCGCAGGACTCGGCGATCTCGTACTGACGTGTACCGGAACTCTTTCGCGCAACCGGTTTGTTGGTGAAGAGCTCGGAAAGGGAAGGACGCTGGAGGAGATCGTGAGCGGTATGAACGAAGTGGCCGAAGGCATCAACACGGCGCGCGCGGTGAAGAAACTCGCCGACCGCGCAGGTCTCGAAATGCCGATCACAAACGAAGTCAATGCTGTGCTCTACGATGGAAAGCCCGCGCGCGATGCCGTCTCGGAATTGATGAGCCGCCCGTTACGTGAAGAAGTGTAACCACAGATTTGCACGGATGGATACGGATTTGGGTTGTGTTAAAATTCCTGCCGCAAGCCATCGTCATTCCGTGACAAAGTAAAGGAGCCCATCCAATGTTCAAGACGTTACGTGCGTCTCGTACGAGCATCACTCTCTGTCTGGCCGTTGCGCTCACCGTTTCGGCGACACCGATTCACGCCCAAACTCCTGTCGCAACTCCGAAACCACCCGACCTGCTCAAGCAGTTGCAGTATCGGAGCATCGGTCCGTATCGCGGCGGCCGTTCGGCAGCAGTCGCCGGAGTTGCTTCGCAGCCCGCTGTTTTTTACTACGGCGCTACAGGCGGCGGCGTTTGGAAAACCACGGACGGCGGTATCAATTGGGAATCCGTCAGCGATAACTCAGTGTTCGGCACGGGCTCTGTCGGCGCGATCGGAATTTGTGATTCCGATCCAAACACGGTTTACGTCGGCATGGGTGAGTCACCGATTCGCGGCAACGTATCTCACGGCGATGGCGTTTACAAGTCGAACGACGCCGGCAAGACATGGAAACGCGTTGGTCTCGAAGACACGCGACAGATCGCGCGCATCAGGGTCCATCCTAAGAATCCCGATCTGGTTTATGTCGCTGCCTTGGGCCATGTTTGGGGACCAAACGAGCAGCGCGGAGTTTTTCGTTCGAAAGACGGTGGCAAGACGTGGGAAAAGATCCTGAACCGGGGAAACAAAGCGGGCGCGATCGATCTCATTCTCGATCCCGGTAATCCCAACACGATGTATGCAGGCTTCTGGGAAGTCTATCGCAAGCCATGGACGCTCGAGAGCGGTGGTCCAGGCGGCGGCATTTTCAAATCCACTGATGGTGGCGATACGTGGACTGAGTTGACGCGCAACCCCGGTTTGCCGCGAGGCACTGTGGGTAAAATCGGCATTACCGTGTCACCTGCGAATTCGGAGCGAGTGTGGGCGATTGTCGAGGCTGAGGATGGCGGCGTTTTTCGTTCAGACAACGGCGGCACGAGCTGGACGAAAGTCAACGACGAGCGACGACTGCGGCAACGCGCGTGGTACTACACGCGCATCTACGCGGACCCGAAAAACGTCGATACAGTTTATGTTCTGAATACCGGCTTTTATCGCTCGAATGACGGCGGGCGCACGTACACGCCGATTTCGGTGCCGCACGGAGACAATCACGATCTGTGGATTGCTCCCGACGATCCGAACCGGATGATTGAGAGTAACGACGGCGGCGCCAATGTCTCTTTCAACGGCGGAAGAAGCTGGACCGAGCAGGATCAGCCGACCGCGCAGTTTTATCGCGTCGCGCTTGACAACGATTTTCCATATAACGTCTACGGCGCGCAGCAGGACAACTCGACCGTGCGTATCGCCAGTCGCACGAATGAAGGCGGTATTGGGACCAGCGATTGGTACGACGTGGGTGGCGGCGAATCCGGCTGGGTTGCTCCATCTCCGAAAGATTCGCAGATCGTTTTTGCCGGCTCTTACGGCGGTTTGACCACGCGCTACGATCACCGCACCGGCCAGCTACGCGACATCAATCCTTATCCAAACAATCCGATGGGTTCCGGCGCAGACGTGTTGAAGTACCGCTTCCAGTGGAACTTTCCGCTGCTGTTTTCACCGCACGATCCAAACACGCTCTACTGCGCCGCGAACGTTTTGTTCAAGTCGACCGACGAGGGAAGCAGTTGGCAAATCATCAGTCCTGACCTGACGCGCAACGACAAAACGAAACAAGCATCATCGGGTGGTCCAATTACGAAAGACAATACGAGCATCGAGTACTACGCCACGATCTTCACCGTGATGGAATCGCCGGTCCAGGCTGGAACGATCTGGACCGGAAGCGACGACGGCCTCGTGCACGTATCGCGTGATGGCGGTAAAAACTGGTCGAACGTCACGCCGCCGAAAAGCATCATGCCGGAGTGGATACAGATCAACTCGATCGAGGCGTCGCCCTACGATCCAGCCACAGCATACGTTGCCGCAACCATGTACAAGTGGGACGACTACAAACCATATCTTTACAAGACCAGCGACTATGGCAAGACGTGGAAGAAGATCACGGATGGAATTCCGGATACGACCTTTACGCGCGTGATTCGTGAAGATCCGAATAAGCGGGGTCTGCTTTACGCCGGGACCGAAACCGGAATGTACGTCTCGTTTGATAACGGCGAACGGTGGCAGTCGTTGCAACTCAATCTGCCGATCGTGCCGATCACCGATCTCGCAATTCAAAAACGTGAAAAGGAATTGGTTGTGGCGACGCAGGGCCGCGCGTTCTGGATCCTCGACGATCTGCCGGTGCTGCATCAACTGATGGATGCTGGTGGCCTGAATGCCGTGGCAGACACGCGACTCTTCAAACCAAAGGACAGCTATCGCATGCCTGGAGGCGGTGGGTTTCCGCTGCCGCCGACGGCGACCGTCGGAAGAAATCCTGCGAACGGAGTTGTGGTGTACTACTCGTTGAAAGCTAAACCAACGAGTGATCTCGAACTCGAGTTTCTTGATCCGGCGGGCAAGTCCATTCGAAAGTTCACTGCGCGAGTCCGCAAACAAGGTGAGGCGGAAGGCGCCGCGCCGGCGCCGGCGGGTGAGGGCGGAGGTTTCGGAGGCGGCGGAGCTGCTCCGCCCGTGCCGATGGAGGTCGGGCTGAATCGCTTTGTTTGGGACACGAGATATCCGGATGCGGTGCGGTTTCCGGGTATGATCCTTTGGGCCGGCGAAACGCGTGGTCCAAAGTTGCCGCCGGGAACGTACCAGGTAAAACTGACGGTCGACGGCAAAGCTTCAACGCAGAATTTCGAGATTAAATCCGATCCGCGTTTGACTACGGCACCCGCGGATTATGCGAAGCAACTCGAGTTGGGTCTGAAGATTCGCGACAAGCTCACGGAAACGCACAACGCGATCATTCAGATCCGCGACGTGCGAAAGCAAGTTGAAGATCTTTTGAAACGCCTCGCAGGCCAGCCGAATTTCAAAGTCGTGAATGACGCTGGCACGGCGCTGAATAAGAACCTGACTGCGGTTGAGGAGGCGCTCTATCAGACCAAAAACCAGAGCAGTCAGGATCCGTTGAACTTCCCGATCCGGCTCAATAATAAACTGGCGGCGCTGGGTGGAGTTGTTGGTAGCGCTGATGCAGCGCCGACGGCGCAGTCGTATGCGGTCTACGATGAACTCGTCGCGCAGATCGACGCGCAGTTACAGAGGCTGGGCCAGATCATGCGGACCGACGTGCCGGCGTTCAATCAACTCGTGCGCGAGCAGAACATTCCGGCGGTCGTGGTGAAACCGCAGAGTAGCAATCCGTAAAATCCGTGGTAAACATCAAACGACTCGCAGAAATAACCAACGCCAGGCTTACCGGTGATGAAACACTGACCGTCGCGGATGTAAGTCACGATTCGCGCCGTGCCGGCAAGGACACTCTATTCGCCGCGGTCAGTGGAGCGTTGTTCGATGCGCACAAGTTCGTGCCGCAAGTGATGGCCCAGGGCGCTGTGGGAGTGTTGTCGGAGCGTGCTGTGCCGGAAGATTTTTCCGGGGCATGGCTTCAAGTGCCTGACGTTCGTTGTGCGATGGCGCTTGCGGCCGCGGAAGTCCATCGCCACCCTTCACGCGAACTTCAGCTCGCCGGCATCACCGGAACGAACGGCAAAACAACTACCGCGTACTTGATCGCTTCAATTCCCGAAGAAGCCGGCGAGTTGGTGGCGATGACGGGCACGGTCGAATACCGCCTCGGCAAAGAACGATTGAAAGCGGATCGCACCACGCCGGAAGCTACCGACATGCAACGGCTGTTGCGGCGCGCGGTCGAGATCGGATGTCGCACAGCGGTGATGGAGTGTTCGTCGCAGGCGATGGATTTTCATCGTTGTGACGAACTGGAATACGCGGTTGCCGTTTTCACGAATCTCACGCGCGACCATCTCGACTACCACAAGACGATGGAAAACTACTGGTACGCGAAACAGCGATTGTTTGACGGCCGTTTGGGGACCCGGCCACGCAATTCGGTTATCAATGTGGACGATCCTTACGGCGTTGAGTTGGCCGCGTCGCTCGAGAAGGATGGTCTATCCGTGATTCGCTACGCCGTGAAAGCTGAGGCGGATGTGACTGCTCGCGATCCGCAGTTTTCTTTGAACGGCATGTGGTTCAGGCTCTCGACGCCCGCCGGCGATCGCGATTTTCATTCTCCGTTGGTTGGTCCACCGCACGTTTACAACACGCTGGCTGCGGTCGCGAGTGGCCTCGCGCTCGGTTACGATCTCGATGTGATAACCGCGGCGCTGGCGAAGTGCACTGGCGCGCCTGGGCGTTTTGAGCGAGTCGCGCATGACGGAGGGTTCTCTGTCGTAGTCGATTACGCGCATACGGACGATGCGCTCCTGAATGTGTTGCGCACTGCACGCGAGGTGGTGAAGGGAAAGATCATTACGGTCTTTGGTTGTGGCGGCGATCGCGATCGATCGAAGCGTGCTCCGATGGGAGAAGCCGCCGGAAGTTTGAGCGACGTAGTGATTCTGACCTCGGACAATCCGCGCACGGAAGATCCGGAGCAGATTTTGTGCGACGCGGAAGAGGGAATTCGGAAGACGGGGAAGCCTTACAGGAAGATCGCCGATCGGGCTGAGGCCATTCACCAGGCGATCTCCGAAGCCCAGGCGGGCGACCTGGTTCTGATTGCGGGTAAGGGTCACGAGGATTATCAAATCATCGGCGGCGAGACGCTTCATTTCGACGATAAAGAAGTGGCGAGGGCAGCGCTGGCCCAGCGTGGTTGAGACGCTGAAATGCATTTAATTGTATTTGTCTTGTTCGTCGCCTTATGGTCAGGACCTTACGGCCCACCAATCGTACTCGCCACCATCAAGGATAAAGCAGTCACCGAGAGCAGCGGCCTCGTCGCGTCGCGAACGACACCCGGCGCTTACTGGACGCACAACGATTCCGGCGATGGACCATTCATCTATGCTTTTGATACTCGTGGCGAGTCGCTCGGCATTTTTCGCGTGACAGGCGCGCAGGCGCGCGACTGGGAAGACATCTCGATTGGACCAGGCCCACAGCGCGACAAGTCGTATCTCTACATCGGTGACATTGGAGATAACGATAAAGAGCGTTCAGAGGTGATTGTTTATCGTGTCGCGGAACCGGTCCTGAGTAACGTAAAGTCAACGAGGAACCGGCCGGGAGTAACTGAACCGGCGGAAGCCATTCGCCTGCAATACCCGGACGGCAAGCACGACGCCGAAGCGCTGCTCGTGCACCCAACGAGCGGTAACATCTACATCGTTACTAAAGTCCCGCTGGCGGACCCGGTCGTTTATGAAGCAGCAGCGCCCCTGGTTGCAAACAAGATAATTACGATGAGACGAATCGGAGAAGTGAGGGTGCCGAGTCTCTTTGGTGGCGTCATCACGGGGGGCAGCATCTCGCCTGACGGCCGCCGTGCCGCGCTCTGCGACTATTTTCAGGGTTACGAGTTAGTGCTCCCGCCGACCAGTGCAAACTTCAACGACATTTGGAAACAAAAAATGATCGGCTTCGATCTCGGCAAACGTGAGCAGGGCGAATCAATCGCCTACCGCCTCGACGGCAAAGCCCTGCTCGCAACGAGCGAAGGGAAGCAATGGCCGCTCATTCAAGTCGAACGTAATTAGCCACAAAAAAGGCACAAAAAAGCACAAGAGAATCGGCTGTTGCTTGCCTTTGTGCTTAAGTTCGGCGAAGATTCGAGCAAATCAAACTAATGGTACCTCACGCCATGAAATACAAAGTAGAACTAAAACCGCGAGCTATTAAGGACTTGAAAGCACTCAGTGTTGCCGATCAGGCTCGAGTCATCGCGCGGATCCAAAGCCTGGAGAACAATCTGGCTGGAGATGTAAAGCGTTTAAGTAACCTGACTCCTGACTTTCGACTGCGCGTGGGTAGTTACCGGATTTTGTTTGAGGTCGATAGCAACCGAGTGATAATCTATCGTGTCACGCACAGGCGAAACGCATATAGGTAGTCTATGATCGAATTACACCCGGAAATCCTTAAAAAGAACGGCAAGAGCGAGTTCGTAGTGCTGCCTTATGAAGAGTATGAAGCACTGCAGGAGCTACTTGCAGATTATCAGGACCTGCTCGACTTGAGAGATGCAAAAAGTAAGGAGTCCAGCAAACCTTCCGTGCCACTCAGTGAATTAAAAGAACAACTGGGCCTCTAACAAGTTTTCCAGCGGGCACAGTTCGGCAAACTCTTAATCGTTGTAGGTTCTCACCGATTCCCGCCGGCTCACCAAGAACCAGTAGACAGGTAGTCCAAGCAGGATTAATCCGAGGCCGATGGCTGATTGGCGTGGGGCGTTGAGGATGGTCATGAAGATGAGCCATGTCGATGAGATCAAAAAGATGATCGGCACCACTGGGTAACCCCACGTTCGGTATGGTCGCTCGGCGTCTGGCAGGCGGCGGCGGAAGATAAAGACCGAGGCGGCGACCAGGATGTAGAAAAGTGTCAACGCAAAGATGGCGTAGTCAGTGAGCGTGTCGTATGAACCGGAGAGCGCTACCACGCACGCCCAAAAGCCCTGAACGATCAGCGCTCTAACTGGTACGTGCGTGCGCCGCGACACCTGGGCCAGACTCTGGACTATCAAACCATCCTTCGCTAAAGCGTAGGGGATACGTGCTGTCGCCAGGATCGACGCGTGCAGTGCGCCGAACGATGAAGTCATCATCGCCGCCGCCATCAGCGTTACAGCTACGGACCCGAGCAACCTTCTCACGACCTCAGCCGCTACCGACGAAGATGCGGGCACGCTTGCGACCTGTGTCGGTGTCAGCACGTGAAAATAACTGAGATTCACGAACAGGTAGAGACCCATCACGACGAGACCGCCGCCAATCAACGCAAGCGGTAGGTTGCGCCCGGGGTTCTTTACTTCGCCAGCGAGAAAAGTGATGTTGTTCCAACCATCGTAAGCCCAAAGTGCGCCGATCATCGCCGCGGCAAATCCCGTCATTCCGCCCGTCGTTATGGCGACTCCCTCACAAGTGCCACCGGCATTCGCCAACGTAACATTGCCCCAACTGCCGCCACTGTAAAAGAACGCACCCAGCCCGACGCCGACTAACAGAATGACCTTCATGCCGGTGAGCACGGCTGCAACACCGCCGCTGACGCGCACTGCCGCGCAATTGATGATCGTCGTAACGATGATCGCAGTGAGCGCGACGATTTGCAGTCGACCAAATGAAAGAACGTGACCGCCGGGAAGTGTGTATTCAAGGTACGTTTGTCTCAGCGCTCCGCCGACAAGGTCATTGAGAAAGATAGCAAAGCCGACGGCCAGTGCGGCCGCCGAAGCTGTACGTGCGATCAGAAATTGCGTCCAGCCGTAGATGAAACCCGGTGTCCGGCCATACGCGTCGCGCATGATGCCGTACTCGCCGGCAGCGCGCGGCATCATTGCGAGCAGTTCCGCATAGGTCAATGCGCCAAACAGTGAGACAACCCCCGCGATGACCCACACGATCAGCGCTTTGCCCGGCGTTCCGACGTTGCACGTCATCACACGTGCTTTCAGAAATACGCCCGTGCCGATGATGTTCGCGACGTTGACTGAGATGGCGCCGATCAATCCCAGCCCGCGGATGAGTTGTGTGTGCTCAGTGTGCAATCGGTGTATCCGTGGCTAATATCCGGCGTCGTTGGCAATTAGATCTTCGTAAGTATCGCGGCGTCGAATCACGGCGGCAGTACCGTCTGTACGAATTAAGACGGCGGCGGGCAAGGGCCTGCCGTTGTAATGAAACATTTGCGCCAGAGAGTAAGCGCCGCAGTTGAGGAGAGCGAGCACCTCACCTGGACCAACGTCGTCAGGAAGTTTGCGGTAGTCGGGCAAACGTCCTTCGCGTTCGATATCGAAATAGACGTCGCCTGAATCGCACAATGGACCAGCCACTTTGTAGTCGCGGGCGTACGGTGCGCCGGCGCGCGAAGCGGAGATCAGGTGGTAGTACCACTTGTAATTATTCATCGAGAGCATGATGTTGTAACCGGCATCGGTCAGCAACCACACGTCTCCGGTTTCCGGGCGGGTTTTGATATTGCGCACGGTGGTCAGCACCAAACCCGCGTCAGCTATGATGCTGCGGCCTGGTTCCAACAAGATCGTTACCTGGTCCAGCAAGTGTTCCGCATCCGCTGCGCGAGCCGATTTACGCGCGACCCGCAACGCTTCGGTCAGCACGTCCGAAGGCTCGAGTTCTGCGCCTAACATGTCGCGCTCGTGTTCCGGAAGCTGATCTGCCTGCGAACGATCGCGCAAGTAGTTGACGGGGATGCCGCCGCCGAGATTGATGTGTTCAAGCGTGTGTCCGGTTTCGCGATGAATCGTGACCAGGTGTTCCCACATGCTTTTGAACGCTTCGGCGAACGGCTCGACATCGGGAGTCTGTGAGCCGACGTGAATATGAATCCCGCAAACTTTGACCAAGTCGGGCCGCTGGAGGCCACGACGAAACGCTGCCAACACTTCGGACGAGGAAATGCCAAACTTCGAGGTCAGCAGCGCGGTCTGTAACCCGAGATGTGAGCGCGTGCCGATTTCCGGCACGAGACGCAGGGTAATGCGAGCGGGAGAAACGTCTTCGCCCTGCGCCCGCAAGCGTTCGACCGATTGTTCGACCAGTTCGATTTCGTAGAGCGAATCGACGTTGATCGCGTAAATTCCAGCGCGCACTGCATCGTCAATCTCGTCGTCGCATTTGCTGGTGCCGTTGAAAATGATCTGCTCCGGTTCGAAACCGACCCGCAGCGCTTTGAAGAGTTCGCCGCCGCTGTTCACTTCAATGTCGATGCCCGAATCGAGCACTACCTTGAGGATCGCCATATTCGAGTTTGCCTTCGACGCGTAGCAAAACTTGATCGGGCGATCCACTGCCTCGGCAGCGCGCTGTAAACGGCTGATGTTGTCGCGTATGCGACTCTCGGAAAAGACAAACAACGGCGAGTTAAATTTGTTAACTAACTCCAGCGTGTCGACGCCGTTCACGGTCAGGTGATCGTTGCAGACTTCGAGGTAACCCGGTATGGACCAGGCCGGACACAAAGCGGTTCTGATCTGTGTCATCAGTGTTAATCTGTGGCTGACAATTAATTTGAACGAACGAAGTTGTAACTCAACGTACCGCTAACTCTTACCGGTTCACCCATCAACAGCGTGGGCGAAAACCTTGCCAGACGAGCTGCATTGACTGCCGCGGCGTGCAGGTGTTGTGGACCAGAAACAGCGCGTGCTTCAATCACCGCTCCCTGTTCGTCGATCACAACTGCAACCAACACTACACCACTCGCTTCCCCGGCAGGAACCTCCGGCACCGGCAAGTAGATGGCTTTGCCATTCAACATGCCTCCCGAGATTGGGCCCTTCTTTGCGTTTGGCTGCCCGGGCGTTGGCGGTGCAGGGTTAGCAGGGTTAACTGCGCCCGTCTCGGTGTTTCCCTCTGTTCCGGGGGCGGGCTGGGGAGTCTCGCCGCCCTCGGGCTGAACCCGATTGCGCGCATTCGCGTCCGGCTTCTGATTTGGGTCGTCCGGATTAACGTTCTGCTCCGCGTTTGAAGCTGATGTCTTTGGTTGTTCGCTCTGTCGCTCGGGCAACTCAAACGAGCTGAGAAATTTCTCCTCGAGGGCTTCGTCCTTTTTGTTGTTGAGCGCGACGATCGCGTAGAAACGTTTTCTCGTCACGAAGGCATTCACTGATCCACTGAGATCGCCGACCGTCAGCTTGTAAGATCTTCCCGTGTGACCATGAAAAGGACGGCTACTCACGAGCGTCAGTTTGGCGGGAGTTTCTTTCGAGCGAATCTTTGCCGGGAAGAAATTCTTGAATGCATCCATGTAGGAATTGAATCGCGTGAACTCTGTGTAAAGTGCAGGGTCCGATTTGATGCCGCTCAATGAAACAATAGCGAGAACTGGTCCAGCGGACGATGTTGCCAGATATGACCGCGCGTTCAGTTCCATCTTGTGATACGCGAATGTGGTCGTTTCCGTGGTCGGGTTTTTAGGCATCGAGACGGTGAATTCTTCGGCCTCGGGACTGATTGTTTCCCATTCGGTCCAGACTTCCTTTGGAGTCTGAGCCGCGAGCGGCATTCCCGCCAGCAGAAGAATCAAAAGCGCCAAATGTGAACGACGAAAATGCATGTCATTTACCTCCTCGGTTTTAGCATTGACCACGTGGAGTGTGATTCAGCCGCTGAATCAGTTTGGTTGGGCGACTCTAGTCTGCACGCTGCGACACTGTCAAGAGGCGGCGGTTCTGGCCTTCTCCATATCCACCAGAACTCTGCGAAGAATTTTTCCTGACGGTGATTTAGGAATTTTGTCGACGAATTCGAGATATCGGATCCGTTTGTGTGGCGCCACTCTTTCGGCCACGAATTGCAGGATTCCTTCAGTCTCCGCCGGCTCGCGCAAGACAACAATTCCTTTTGGTACCTCGCCTGCTTCCTCGTCGGGATACGGAATCACCGCAGCGTCTGCGACACACGGATGAGTCAGCAACACGGCTTCGAGTTCCGCCGGTGCAACCTGGAAGCCCTTGTATTTGATCAACTCCTTCGCGCGATCGACGATAAAGAAGTGTCCGTCTTCGTCGGCGTAACCGATGTCGCCGGTGTGAAGCCAACCTTCCGGATCGATAGTTTCAGCGGTCGCATCGGGCCGGTTCAGGTAGCCTTTCATTATCTGCGGACCGCGCACGCAAACCTCGCCTCGTTGTCCGGGACCAAGTGGCTTACCAGTTCCAAGATCGACAATTTTGCACTCGGTGTTCGGCGCGGGAACTCCGACCGAGCCAAACTTACTGACGCGCGGCGGTGCGGGCGATGAATGAGTGACAGGACTCGTCTCCGTCATTCCGTAACCCTGCCGAATGTTGATTCCGAGACGGTCCATGCACGCGCGCGTCAGTTCCTCGCCCAACGGTGCAGCGCCGGAGAAGATCGTTTTGAGATTAGGCAGTTTGTAGTTGTCGACGACTGGGTGCTTACTCAGAGCCAACACAACCGGCGGCACGAGGTGCGCGAGACTCACGTCGTAATCCTGAACTGCTTTCAGGAACGATTCCAACTCGAAGCGCGGCATCATCACGATTGTTGATCCACTGTAAAGTCCCATGTTCAAAACAACGACCAGACCGTAGATATGAAACAACGGCAGCACGCAGATCAGAGTGTCAGTCTCGTAGAAGTAGCAGAGCCCTTGCATCTGGCAGATGTTCGCGACGAGGTTGTGATGCGTCAGCATGACGCCCTTCGGCAGTCCGGTCGTTCCACTTGAATAGGGAAGCGCGATCAAGTCTTCGAGCGGATCGATCTCGACCTGCTCTGCACGACCGTTGTCGATCAAGAGCGAATCAAAAGAAGTGGCGCCTTGCGCCGAGCCGAAGACAAAAACCTCTTCAATGCCGATCTTGTGTGCTTCGGTGGCTTTTTCTGCGCAGGCGGGCACGGTCACGAGGAAGCGAGCGCCCGAGTCTTGGAGCTGGTGCGCGATTTCATGTTTCGTGTAAAGCGGGTTGATTGGCGTAACGATCCCGCCGAGAGTCGCAATGGCATGAAAAGCGATGGCATACTCGGGACAGTTTGGACTCAGGATGCCAAACACGTCGCCTTTCTTGAAGCCGCGCTGGGCCAGGTTGTGGGCCACGATGCTGATCGAATCAGCCAGTTGCGCGTAAGTGACTGTCCTGCCGGTTGGACCATCAATCAGGGCCGCCTTGCCGGCGAGTTCTTCCGCGCGGTGCAGAACGAAAGGAGTCAGCGCAGTTTTCGGGATCGAAACGTCAGGATACGGTCCTTTGATTATCATTGGGTTGAGCCGGGATCTAAATTATTATCTACAGCTTTTCCAGATTACACAGATTCCACTGAAAGAGAAAGAAAATGTCTTCGACCGCGGATCGTCCCCTGAACATTGTCTGCCTTGCGACCTATTTCAAAGGCGCGGAGTTCATTCGTGAATGCAAAGAGCACGGCTGCCACGTGGTATTAATCACGAAAGAGAAGATGCTTCGGGAAGACTGGCCGCGCGAGAGTCTCGACGATCTGATTGCGGTGCCAAACGATGCGGGCCCGGCGCTATTCATCGATTTGCTGGCCTTTCTCGCCCGTAAAACCAAGATCGATCGAGTGATTGCGCTCGAGGAGTTTGATGTTGTTACTGCCGCGCTCATGCGCGAGCACTTGTGTTTGCCGGGCCTGAGCAGTTCGGGCGCCAAGGTCTTTCGCGACAAGCTGTCGATGGCGGTGCAGAGCCGGCGAGCAGGGATCAACGTGCCGGAGTTTGTTCCGCTGCTCAATATGGAAGAAGTTGATGAGTTCATGAAACGCGTGCCTGGTCCATGGATCATCAAGCCGCGTTCGGACGTTTCCGCGATCGGGATTCGCAAAGTGGAAGAACCGGAAGAGGTGTGGCGTGCGATTGATGAAATGAACGAGCGTCAGAATCTGCGTGAGCGTGCGTCGTACTACCTGCTGGCGCGGTTTATTCCCGGCGCAGTGTTTCACGTTGATTCTGTCGTCAACGACGGCAAGGTTGTGTTCGCGGGAACGAATCAATACGGGCGTCCGCCCATGCAAGTGGCGCATCAGGGCGGCGCTTATATTTCACGAACGGTCGAGCGCGGCTCGGCTGACGAGAAAGCACTCCTGACTACGAATCGGAAGTTGGTTCAGGCGCTCGGACTGCAACGTGGGGCCGCGCACGCTGAATTCATCAAGAGCGACGCCGATGGGAAGTTTTACTTTCTTGAGATCGCCGCGCGTGTTGGCGGCGCTTACATTGCCGATGTACTCGAGGCTGCATCGGGCGTCAACCTGTGGCGAGAGTGGGCCAGGTTAGAAATAGCAGACGGAAAAGCACGGGCGAAGATCAGGCCGCTGCGTAAAGAGTACGCGGGAATAATATTGTCCCTCGCGAAGCAACCGGAGCCCGACACGTCCGGGTACGTAAACGAGGAGATCGTCTATCGCGTGAAGAAGCGACATCACGCCGGACTCATCGTTCGCGCTGCACGGTTGGAGCGCGTCAACGAATTGCTCGACGACTACGGCCGACGCTTTGTGGAAGACTTCGTCGCCGTCGAGCCCCCACCGGAACGACCCGAATAGGGCCACGGATTAACACGGATAACACGGATCCGCGTCAATCCGTGGCTGATGTTGGTTGGAGATATTTATCCAGCCAGTCGAGCACAGTGTGGTACCAGAGCTGAGAGTTTTGCGGTTTCAGGACCCAGTGGCCCTCGTCCGGAAAGATCAGCAGCTTCGAATCGATCCCCTTGCGCTGCACTGCGGTGAACAGTTGCAACCCTTCACCAATCGGCACGCGGTAGTCCAACTCGCCATGAATGATTAGTATCGGCGTGTTGAAGTTCTGCACAAACTTGTGCGGCGACCAGCGGCTGTACAGCGCCGGGTTGGTCCATGGTGTTCCCTTGAACTCCCATTCGGGGAACCATAGCTCTTCAGTCGCGCCGTACATGCTTTCGAGGTTATAAACACCATCGTGCGAGACGAGCACCTTGAACCGGAAGCGCGGATCGTTGTTATGTCCGAGAATCCAGTTGATCATGTAGCCGCCGTAACTCGCGCCCGCAGCGCCGATACGACTTCTGTCAATAAACGAGTTGCGGCGTAGAACGTCGGCGACCCCATTCATCAGATCGACAAAAGCCTTCCCGCCCCAGTCGCCGCTAATCTCATTCACAAACTGTTGACCGTACCCCGTCGAGCCGCGCGGATTCGGCGCGAACACGACGTAACCGGCATTCGCGAACACTTGCGGGTTCCAGCGATAGCCCCAGTTGTCGTTCCATGCGCCCTGTGGTCCACCATGAATCAGCACTACAAGGGGATACTTCTTACCAGCATCAAAATTCGCCGGTTTCACGATATAGCCGTGAATCTTCTTGCCGACCGCTCCGGTCCATTCCACTTCTTCCGCGGGTTTCAGGTTCGCCCGACTCATTAACTGCGAGTTCAGGGAAGTCAATGCCGTCAAACCAGTGCCGTCGACGTTCGACCTGTAGATCTCCGCTGGGGACGACATCGAGCTCGACGCGAACACAAACGCTTTGCCGTCAGGCGCAATGTGAAGATTCGTCGCAAAAACGTTCGCGACGATCTTCTGCGGCACGCCACCAGTGAAAGGAATGCGAAAGATCGCACTCTTGCCCCGCTCAGCCGCAGTGAAATAGATAGAGTTGCCGTCAGGCGAAACCACCACATCGTCAACCTGAAGATCGAATCCTTTCGTTAGCTCGACGCTCGTACCGGTAGCGCGGTTGTAGGCCATTAAGCGCCAGCGATCCGCTTCAAAGCCGGCGGTTGGTTGCGAACGGTACAGGATGAACTTTCCGTCTCGCGTGTAGACTGGACCAGCGTCGTAGCCACGGTTACGAACGGTGATGTTCTTTGCCGGCCCACCGTTAACGGGCATCACGAAGATGTCGCTGTTAGTGGAAATCGCTTCAACCTTGTCCGGGTTGCGCACGAAAACGATCTCCGATGAGTCAGGAGAGAATGCATAATCGACGCCGGTATCCGCGGCATAAGGTGGTGAATCAAAGTCGCCGGTGGTTAACTCGCGCGCCGTTCCGCCTTTGCTCGAGACTACAAAAACGTGTGTGCGTTTGACGTCGCGCCACTCATCCCAGTGCTTGTAAAGCAAACGTGTGACAATGTGGGCTTTGACTTTGCTAGTCTCGGCTTGCTCGTCACGTTTCTTGTTGCAGTCGTCGTTGTCGCAATCGGGATAGACGTCGGATCTGAAGGCGATCCACTTTCCATCGGGCGACCAGACCGGAGACGCGGCGCCCGTCGAGATCTTCGTGACTTGATCCTTGTTATCGCCGTCGGCGTCCATTACCCAAAGCTGGCTGCCGGTCGTGAAAGCGATCTTCTTTCCGTCGGGCGACCACCGAGGCGCTGTCGACGAGCGGTCGCCATTCGTTAATTGCTTCATGTCGCGACCGTCGATCGACATCACGTAAATCTGCGTCACGACTCGATTCGCGTCGAAGTTGACGTCGCCGACCGTGAAAGCAACGTGCTTCCCGTCAGGCGAGACTTGCGGATCGCCGACACGACGGACCTTGAGCAGCTCTTCGATGGTGTAAGTTCGGGTTTGCGCAGCGGCGAGCGAGCCGAGACAAGCCAATAAGACGAGAACGACAGCAACAGAACGCTTCATGGATCTTCCTCGAGCAGGTGAATTTTGAATCGATTGGGAAAGCACGAGTATTATTGCACCAACCGCTGAAATGAGCCACAGATGAACACGGCTAAAAACGGATCAGCAAAACAAAGGGTATGATTCGTCGCATCATTGTCGCCCTGGTGAGGCTGGCGCTGAGGATCTACTTCCAGCGCATCGAAGTTACCGGTCTCGAACACGTGCCGCGCGACACGCCAGTCATTTTCGTACTCAATCACCCGAACGCTCTCGTCGACCCGGTGTTCCTGCTTTGTCTCGCGCCGCGACGCGTTTCGTTTCTCGCGAAGGCGCCGTTGTTTCGGATGCCGGTCATCGGTTACCTCGTCAAAGCCCTCGACTCGTTACCCGTTTATCGCCGGCAAGACGAAGGCCAGGACGTGACGAAGAACGAGGAGACGTTCGTCGCTGCGCGCAAACTTTTGGCCCGCGGCGGGACGATCGGAATCTGTCCGGAAGGTATCTCGCACGATAAGCCCGGGCTACAGCCGATCAAGACCGGCGCCGCGCGCATCTCGCTGGCAGCAGTTTCAACCGGTGAAGTGTCGAGTTTGAAGATCGTTCCCGCCGGACTCTATTACACGTCCAAAACGAGTTTTCGTAGTGACGCGCTGCTTTACTTCGGAGTTCCGATCGACGTCGAGCCCGTCACACTCGAACCTGACGGCACACCACCGCGCGATGCCGTGCGCAAACTGTCGAGCAAGATCGAGAGAGCACTCCGCGACGTGATCCTCGACGCGAAGCATGAGGAAGAGTTGCAGACCACAGCGCGCGCCGAACGCATCTTCACGTCGGAGCCGTACGAGGGCGTCAGTGACAGCTTGAAAGACGAGTTGCGCTTACAGCAGAGATTCATCAGGGCGTACTCAGTGCTCCAGGCGCGTCAACCCGAGCGTCTGCGCAAACTCGAGCTGAGAATGATTCGTTTTGAAGAAGAGTTGAAACAGGCGGGAGTCGATCCGGAGGAGTTGTCGCCACCCGGCTCGACGCTCAGGGTATTCGCCAGCATCGTGAAGCGATCGATTCTATTTCTGCTGATGCTTGGACCAGCAGCCATTGGTACTGTCGCGCATTATCCGGCTTACAAGCTGGGCGGCTTCCTGGCGACGAGCATATCGCGCCATTCCGAAGATGTGATCTCGACAGTCAAGATCATCTCGGCCATGCTGCTGTTTCCGTTGACGTGGATCGTCCTGACGGTGCTTGCTTATGTGTATTTCGGCTGGATAGCCGCCGTCCTGACGCTCGTCGTGATCCCGTTCTCAGGTTACGTGGCCATCGTTTTCTTCGAAGAACTGGACAAATCGGTAGCGGGCGTGCGCGTGTTGACCTTTTTCCTGGTCCGCAGGCGTTTCTTTGTCAGGCTGCTGGCGGAGCGAAAAGCTATCCGGAATGAAATCATCGCGCTCGGCAAAGAAACCCCGATAGCCAGTGAGTGAATCGGTAGCGTGAGTAAAGCGCGGTATTAAAAAGGGGGAATTGTTTGACACGAAGAGCGATCTATTTCTTACGTGCCTTACTCGTCTTCTTGGACCCTTTGGAACCTTTGGACCCTTTGCTCGCGGATCTCTTCTTGCCGCCGCTGCTGCCGCCGGATCGCACCGATCTTCCTTTACGGCCTTCGCTTCTGAGCTTTCCAGCTTCCATCAGTTGTTCGTAAGCGCCGCGCACAACATTACGCGCGACGTTCAGTGTGTTCGCGAGTTCGCGTTCGCTCGGAAGAAGGCTCCCCGCAGCCAACGCTCCTGCGTCAATTAATGCATCCAGTTGCTCCCGAATCTGCCGCGTCATCGACTCCGGTCGTTTTCGGTTGACACGAACATTGAGTTTCGTTGTCGCCACGTTCTTGACTCCCTTCAAGATGAGTTTGACTGCGGGGGTTCGTCAAGGATTCTATGCAGCGTGTATTCGAGTGTCAAACAGTTTTCCTGAGCGTATGAAAAGGTTAGACCACCGTGAACTTGTCGTGATAGTGCGCTACCGTGTCGGCACAATTAGACCATGCTTGCGCAGGATTTCGACCGTACGGTCCAACGGCAGGGCTTCGACCGTATGACCGCTTCCGGTGGTCGTCGTGGCCCTAAACAGCGAATTGTAGATGGCCTCTTCAGTGGCCTCGATGGCGGCGAGGAAGAGTGGTGACGTGGCGTCGTTTGCGAGTGTCTTAACATTGCGGGGAACGTTTCGCTCGCCCGGCGCGAGAGCTTTGATACGGACATCGGCGGCTGTCGAGAACGCGATAGCGTAGTCACCACTGCCGTTACTTCCGGCGGCTCCGGTCCTGGCGAGGCCCATGATGGCACGAGCCGCGAGGCGGTTCAGGTTCCTCGCGTCGAGTGGGGCGTCGGTCGCAAGCACTATGATAACTGAGCCGTCAGGGGTATTGGGTTCGGTGAGTTCGTCCTTTAAATAGTAGCGGCCCAGCTCCTGGCCTACCGGAGCGCCGTTGATCGTGAGGACCCCGCCGAAGTTTGTCTGGACTAGCACGCCCACCGTGAAACCGCCGAGTCTTTGCGGGAGTTTGCGCGAGGCAGTGCCGATGCCGCCCTTGAAACCAAATGCAACAGTGCCCGTGCCGGCCCCGACCGAGCCTTCGGCGACCGAGCCGCCTTTTGCGCCTTTGATGGCGGCGAGGACATCCTCGCGGGAAACGTGACGCCCGCGGATATCGTTGAGATAGCCGTCGTTCGTCTCAGCGACTAAAGGATTCACTGACTGGACCTTATCGTTTCCGGGTAGCGATAGCATGTAGTCGATGAGGAAGTCGGCGACTCGAGGCACGCTCAACGTGGAGGTCAGGAGTATCGGCGTTTCGATCTCGCCGAGCTCGTTGACCTGGGTTGAGCCGGCAAGTTTGCCAAAACCATTGCCGACAAACACCGCGCCGGGAACTTTTTCCTGAAACAGATTGCCGCCGTGCGGGAGAATGGCAGTGACGCCGGTGCGCACGTTGTCACCACGGACCAAAGTCGTGTGACCGACCATCACACCGGGAACATCCGTGATTGCGTTGAGCGATCCGGTGGGAAGTATGCCGACGTTTATTCCGAGCTCGCGCGCTCGTGGTCTGTTCTGAGTTTGCATTGAAGGTCCAAATACGAGACCGGTGATGAGAATTACGAGCAGGCTTTTCATGTTGCGACTTTGTCCATCCGTTCGACGGGCCGGTTTGCGTTCTGCCATGCTTCCCAACCGCCCAGCAGCGCTCGTGCTTTAGTCCATCCTGCTTGTCGAAGTTCCTGCGCCACCCGGGCGCTGGTAGCTTCGTTTGTTCAAGCGCAGTAGGCGATCAGCCACGCCTCCTGCGGAAGCCTAAGCTCGCGAGCTTGTGCCACGACATTCTCGGGCGGCATACGCACCGATCCTTTAGCTTGAAAATCGCTGGTGTCGCGGCTTCGGTCCGTACGAACGTCGAGAAGGATTACCTCGTCGCCCGATTTTTGTAAATGGTCCAACTCTTCGAGCGTGATCGTTTGTGCACCGACCGCCCGCGGCGTTTCGATAACCGGAAGCTCGCGCGCCTTACGCAACGGCTCAGGCGTTGGCGGCTCTTCGGGTTCACGTTTGCGACCGATGCGCGTCAGTAACATCGGAGTGGCGCCGTGAAGCACCACCGAGATCAGGACTATGAGGGCGCAGACTCTGAATATTCGGTCACTGCCCGGCACTCCCGCAAACACGGGCAATAATACGAGCAGCAATGAACTGAGCCCGCTTGGTCCATACCAGGCGATTATCAAGCGGCCGCGTCGATTTACGTTTGAGCCGAGCAGCGAAAGGAGATAAACAGGGACACGCACCAGCATCGCAATCGCCGCAAAGATCAACGTCCGCGTATCAAGTCCTGAGAAGCCAGTCCAAATGAGCGAGCTGCCGAACATCACAAACGTGAACAGCAACATCATTTCCGCTGTGACGCCACCGTACTCGATGAAGCAGTCGCAGAGTTCCACGTCGAGAGCAGCGATCGTCAGACCTGCGGCAAAAGCGGCGAGGAAACCGCTGCCGTGTACCGCTTCCGCGGCGGCATACGCAGAAAACGCCACGCCGAGTGAGTAGAGCGATTCGTAATCGCGTCGTACGCCGAGGCGTTTGCGGATCAAGTCGAGCGCTGCGACGCCGATCAGGCCGACGGCGATTCCTGCGCCTGGTCCGAGAATGAAAAGTCCGAAGCCCAGCTTGGTAAAGCCACCCTCGTGATGGCCAATCAACGCGATCGCGACGACAACAATCGGCAGCAACACCACGTCGTTCAGTCCACTCTCGAGCTGCAAAGCCTGACGGGTGTCGGATGAGATATCGCGACGTCGCAGTAGTCCGCGGAGCAGCACCGGATCGGTCGAAGCGAGGGCGGCGCCGAGAATTGCGGCCAGCGCGAAAGGAATTTGCAGCAGCCACCAGGCGGCTAACGCCGTGAGGGCGGCGCAAAGAATCGTTCCCGGACCAAGCATGCGAAACGCGAGGCCGGCGTTTCGTTTTACTTCTGAAGTGTTGAGGCTGACGGCGTCGGTGAAGAGGACGAGCGTCAAGCTAAGTATCGCCACAACGCGGAGGATGGGCGAGTCGAGCGTCATATCGAAGACGCCGAGCCCGAATGGGCCAAGCGCGGCGCCGATACAAATAAACACGGCGACTTGCGGTAAACCGGTCTTATCGATCACGCCGGACAGCAGCGCCGATACGACGATCACGATGCCGATGATCGCGAGACCTGTGACTAACGAATCCGGGCCCATAGATGGGGCATGGTAGCCGCGAAGTAGGTTTAGCCACAAGAAGGCACAAAAAGCACAAAAATTCAGCTAAGTCCTTTTGTGCTTTTTGTGCTTGTTTGTGGCTGAAGAGTTTTCACTTGACAGAATCCACTACATGGCGTGTGATAAGCGCCCGAGTAACCGCCTTTTCAAACCGATAACTAAGGACCGCCAATGAACCTTTCACTATTGGATTGGACGGTAATCGCCGCATACTTTCTTTTCAACCTCGGTATCGGCCTCTATTACGCTCGGAGAGCAAGCGGCAGCACCAGCGAGTTCTTTCTGTCGGGTCGGAACGTCCCCTGGTGGCTCGCCGGGACTTCAATGGTCGCAACGACCTTCGCTGCCGATACGCCACTCGCCGTCACCGGCTTCGTTGCCAGGAACGGAATTGCCGGTAACTGGCTCTGGTGGAACTTTGTCATGAGCGGAATGCTCACCGTTTTCCTGTATGCGCGACTTTGGCGGCGCGCCGGTGTGATGACGGATATCGAGTTTGCCGAGCTTCGTTACTCCGGCAAACCCGCTGCGTTTCTTCGCGGTTTTCGTGCTTTGTATCTTGGCCTGCCGATCAACTGCATCATTCTCGGGTGGGTAAACCTCGCAATGGTGAAGATCCTCGAGATCACGCTTGGTGTGAGTAAGACTGGCGCGATCATGATCGTGATTGGCATGTTGCTTTTCACCGCCTTCTACACTGCGATTTCGGGTTTGTGGGGCGTGTTAGTCACGGACCTGTTCCAGTTTGCACTGAAGATGGGAATGGTGATCGTGCTGGCGATTCTCGCCGTCAATGCAGTCGGCGGCATCGATCAGTTGAAGACAAAGATCGGCGCGATGGACGTGGCGAGTGGATCAGGTTCGCGTCTCGCTTTCTTTCCGGAATACGATTCGATCTGGATGCCGGCGATAACGCTGTTCGTGTATCTGGGAGTTATCTGGTGGTCCACCTGGTATCCCGGCGCCGAGCCAGGCGGCGGTGGTTATGTCGCGCAACGAATCTTCTCCGCGAAGAACGAAAAGCACGGATTGCTCGCGACGCTTTGGTTCAACATCGCGCACTATGCTTTACGCCCGTGGCCCTGGATCCTGACCGCGCTCGCTTCACTGATTCTCTATCCCACCCTCGTCGACAAGGAATCCGGTTACATCAAGACGCTGATGGATCCAAACGTATTTCCCACCTACTTGCGTGGGTTCATGCTGGCGGCATTCGCGGCGGCTTACATGTCGACGATCGGAACGCAACTAAACTGGGGCGCGTCGTACGTGATCAACGACTTCTACCGCCGTTTCGTGAAGCGTTCCGGGACTGAGAAACACTACGTTGTAGCTTCACGGGTCGTCACGCTGTTGCTAATGATCGCGTCGCTGATCGTGACCTTTTATATGGAATCGATCGGCGGAGCATGGAAACTGCTTCTCGTAACCGGAGCCGGAACCGGCACGGTACTGTTGCTGCGGTGGTTCTGGTGGCGCATAAACGCGTGGTCCGAAGTCTCGGCAATGATCTGCGCGGCTGTTGTTTCGATTTTCCTGCAACTGGGTTTGAAATGGGACAGCGATCAACCAAGAGACTTTGCCTACCTGATGCTGGTGACCGTCGGAATAACCACCATCGTCTGGATCGCAGTCACGATGCTGACGCGTCCGGAGCCGGTTGAAAAACTTGTCTCGTTTTACCGTCGCGTTCATCCGGAAGGACCAGGTTGGAATGCGATTGCCGCCCAAGCCGGGCTCGCCGGAGCGCACGCGCAAGGTCGTCTCTCGCTCCAGTTTTTAAATTGGATACTCGGATGCGTGCTGATTTATGGAGCACTGTTTGGAATTGGCAAGTTGATCTTTAAAGAGTGGGTCCTTGGATTTATCTACCTGCTGGTCGCCATCGTGGCGGGAGTGCTGATCTCGAGGAACCTCTCGCGAGGAGAGATGGCTGCGGAGCCGCTCCGTCTTGAACATGCCGAAGAACCTGTCTAGTGAGAGCTTAGTGTTCGCCGTCGATCTCGGGGGCACGCATCTGCGAGTAGCGCTCGTCGATGACAATGGAAAGATTGTTCATCAACTGAAGCAGGAAACTCCGAAAGGAGATTCTGCTGAATTCATCATCCAGGCCCTTGTCAACGCTGCTGAGAAATGGGGCTCCGATAGCGACTCGATCGTTGCCGCTTCGATAATGGTGCCGGGCGCTGTTGACAGTGAGAAAGCTGTCGTAGTGCAAGCGCCAAACCTTCCTTCGTTAACCAACTTCGGATTAAAAGCAGTGTTGGAGCAGCGGCTGGGGTGGCCCGTCCTGCTCGAGAATGACGCGAACGCCGCTGCGGTCGGAGAGATGTGGTTGGGCGCGGCGCGCGGGTGTGATGATGTGATTAGCGTAACGCTTGGGACCGGTGTTGGTGGAGGCGTCATCCTCGACGGTAAGTTGTGGCGCGGTGCGCATGGATCGGCGGGTGAGATCGGGCATACGACTGTAGATCCGTTCAGCGGTATGAAATGTAAGTGTGGCAATACTGGTTGCCTGGAGTTGTTTGCTTCGGCGACCGCGATCGTGCGTATGACTCGAGAAAACTTGTCACTGTTTCCCGAGTCTGTTTTGAAGGACGGCGAGCTGAGTGCGGTGAAGGTGTACGAAGCCGGACGAAATGGCGACGAGCTTGCGCTCGCCGTCTTCAGACGGTTCGGAATGTATCTCGGGATCGGTTTGGCAAACCTCATCAACCTGATCGATCCGCAGATCATCGTATTGACGGGCGGAGCGGTGAACGGTTGGGACCTGTTTGCTCCGGAAATGTACAGGCAAGTCAGCGAGCGTGCGTTTCATGCGATCGCCCAGCAAGTGAGAATCGCGCGAGCGGAGTGTGGCGACAACGCGGGCTTGCTCGGCGCCGCCCATTTGGCATTTAATGCTGTTGACCCTGTCAACGCATGACCGCTCTCGTAATCCACGGCCATTTTTATCAACCCCCGCGTGAGAACCCCTGGACCGGCGAAGTTGAGCCGGAACCGACTGCGGCGCCTTATCACGACTGGAACGAACGCATTCACGCTGAATGCTACGCTCCAAACGTAGTCAACTACCCGCACATCAGTTTCAACTTTGGACCGACGTTGCTGACGTGGCTCGAACGACATCATCCCGATACTTACGAATCAATTTTAGCCGCAGACAAAGACAGTGTTGCTCGACGCAGTGGTCACGGCAATGCGATCGCACAGGCTTACGGCCACGCCATCCTGCCGCTCTGCAATGCGCGCGATCGTGTGACCCAGATCGTCTGGGGGCTGGCAGACTTTCGCTATCGTTTTGGTCGCGAGGCCGAAGCGCTTTGGCTACCCGAGACTGCGGCGAACGACGACGTGCTCGCGTTATTGATCGACCACGGTATGCGGTATGTGATCCTTTCGCCGAACCAGGCGAAGGGCACGATCAGCAGCTCGGAGTCTTATCTGTTTCGACATCCGGACGGATCCAATCGTTCGTTGGCCGTCTTCTTCTACAATGGACCACTCGCACAAGCAATTGCTTTCGAAAAAGCGCTGAGGTCGAGTCGCGAGCTGGTGGAACAGTTCCTCCGCGCTGCCGGAGGTGGAGATCTGGTCAACGTGGCGACGGATGGGGAAACCTACGGCCACCACTTCAAGTTTGGCGACCTGTGTCTGGCCCACGCCCTCGGGGTCGAGGCGAAAAAAGCTGGTTTCTGGATCACGAACTATGGCGAGTATCTCGACCGGCATCCGCCGCAACTTGAAGTGAAGATAGATAACGGACCCGATGGTGAAGGTAGTTCGTGGAGCTGCGTTCATGGAGTGAGTCGCTGGTCGCGAGATTGCGGTTGTCACACTGGTGGCGAGCCCGGCTGGAACCAGTTATGGCGCAAACCGTTGCGCGAGGCGTTGAATTTTCTTCGTGATGATACGGCTGTAAAGTTTGAAAATCTCGGGAGCGAGTTGTTGCGTGATCCCTGGGCGGCGCGAAACGACTACATCGCTGTGATACTCGACGAACGTCGTGGGCGCGATGAATTCCTTAGCCGGCATGCGGTTGCTCCCGCAGCGGAAGCGCGTGTGTTGAAGCTGCTCGAGATGCAGCGAAGTGCGCTGTTGATGTTTACGAGTTGCGGCTGGTTTTTTTCCGATCTGGCGGGTATTGAGACGATCCAGGTGATGCGCTACGCAGCGCGGGTGATCGATTTGCAAAACCAGCTTGGCCTCGAACCGCCGCAGGAAACGTTTCTGGAGCTGTTGGCTGAGGCGAAGAGCAACGTACCGGAAAAAGGAAACGGAGCCGATATCTTTCTGCGCACTGTTCCCACAAGATGAAACAAGAGTTCCAGCCCACGCTAGGCGAAATCGACCTCCATCTCTTTGGCGAAGGACGTCACGAGGAGATCTACAACAAGCTCGGCGCGCACGTCACCAAAATAGGCCGCACGAAAGGTGTCGCATTCGCTGTTTGGGCGCCTCACGCAGTGGGCGTGAGCGTTGTGGGCGACTTCAACGGCTGGGACGGACGTTCGCACCAGATGCGACTGTTGGGCAACTCCGGTGTCTGGGAACTATTCATTCCAAAGCTCAGCGAAGGTTCACTGTACAAGTTTGAAATACACACGCGAAGCGGCCCGCCGTTTTTGAAAGCGGATCCTTATGCCCAGCATACCGAAGCCCCTCCAAACACCTCCTCGATCGTCTACGACTCGAAGTACAAATTTCGCGACGCTAAGTGGATCAACGATCGCGCGGGCAGGGAACACTTCCGCGATCCGCTTTCAATTTACGAGGTGCACTTCGGCTCGTGGCGCCGAAAAGTGGAGGATGAGAATCGCCCGTTCACTTATCGTGAAATGGCTGAGCCTCTCGCCAACTACGTCAGCGAAATGGGCTTTACACACGTGGAGTTTCTGCCACTGAAGGAACATCCGTATGGACCATCGTGGGGCTACCAGGTCAGTTATTACTACGCGCCTTCGGCTCGTTACGGTGAGCCGGACGACCTGCGCTACCTGATCGATTACCTGCACCGCCGCGGCATCGGCGTGATCATGGACTGGGTGCCGGCCCACTTCCCAAAAGACGCGTGGGCGCTCGCGCGCTTTGATGGTTCGGCGTTGTACGAGCATCTAGATCCGCGCAAAGGCGAACATCCGGATTGGGGCACCTACATCTTCAACTACGGACGGAACGAGGTGCGCAACTTCCTCATTGCGAACGCCCTCTACTGGTTCAAGGAGTTTCACATCGACGGTTTGCGCGTCGATGCAGTGGCTTCGATGCTTTATCTCGACTACAGCCGCAAAGAAGGTGAGTGGGTGCCGAACAAGTTCGGCGGGCGCGAAAACCTCGAAGCAATTTCATTCTTGAAGGAGTTGAATGAAGTCACTCATCGCGTTCTTCCCGGAACGATGATGATTGCGGAAGAGTCGACGGCGTGGCCTGCGGTTAGTCATCCCGTTTATGCGGGTGGGCTGGGTTTTGATTTCAAGTGGAACATGGGTTGGATGCACGACACGCTCAAGTATTTTCAGACAGATCCTCTGTTTCGTGCGGGCAATCACAATGCACTGACGTTTGGTTTGGTTTACGCGTGGAGTGAGAACTTCATCTTGCCGTTCTCACATGACGAAGTGGTCCACATGAAGGGCTCGCTGCTGAATAAGATGCCTGGGACAACTGAACAGAAGTTTGCAAACCTGCGTGCGCTCTTCGCGTACATGTGGGCGCATCCGGGGAAGAAGTTGTTGTTTATGGGAGGTGAGTTTGGACAGACGAGCGAGTGGACTGAGACTGAGAGCCTGGATTGGCATCTGTTGGAAAAGCCGTTGCATAGCGGGTTGCAGAGGATGGTTCGAGATTTGAATCGCGTGTATGGACCAGAGAGTGCGCTTTGGGAGGCCGATGGTGAGCCCGCAGGTTTCGCATGGATCGACGTCAACAACGCGCTCGAGAACATCCTCGCCTTCATCCGCCGCTCACCATCAACCGGCCGCGAACTCATCTGCGTGTGCAACTTCTCCGCCGTGCCGAAGAAAGGCTATCGCGTTGATCTACTCAGCGAGGGCGGATACGAACTCATCATTAACACCGGCGCTGAAATCTACGGCGGCCACGACAGCACTATCGTCAACGGAGCTGACATCGATCTCCCGGCTCTAACCACCCTCTGGTTCGCGCCACAAAGAAGCACAAAACAGGTCAAGCCACAAAAAGGGACAAAAAGCACAAAAAGAAAAGCCAGCGCTGCGAGTTCGTAGTAAGTTTTATTTTGTGCCTTTGTGGCTTTTTGTGGCTAAAATGCTGAGTGGCTTGTCATATGTGTTCTTTGTGCCTTCTTGTGGCCCAATATGTATGAGAAGTTCGGTGAAATAGACGGCACGCATCCCTGGCGCAACGTTAGCCCTGACGGGTACGTCGACTATCAGGCTCGTTATCGCCCGCACGGTCGTGTCCTCTATTTCAACTTCCCGCTCGCGAAAGAGATGGGCCTCATTCCCGCCGACCACCCGTCGAGCGTCAACAAAGATCTCGAACAAGTTATTCTCAACACTTTCTCGCTCCAGATCATCAACGAATACGATTTACAACAAGGCAAGAAGTATGCGCCTGAAACCATCAAGCCCCACCCTTACATGGCCACACGCTATCTTCAAACTCAGCATCGCAATCGACAGGGTAAGACCTCCGGCGACGGCAGAAGCATCTGGAACGGCTACATAAAAAGCGATGGTCTAACTTTTGACATTTCGAGTCGCGGCACCGGCGCGACCATATTGAGCCCGGGCGCGCAGCAGGCGAATGGACACGTTGCGACGGGCGATAACAGCTATGGTTACTCGTCCGGTCTTGCAGATCTGGACGAGATGCTAGGCAGCGCTGTCATGTCTGAGATCTTTTACCGGCAGGGGATTCCAACCGAACGCTGTCTCGCTGTGATCGGTTTTGCGGATCACACCGCGATCGGCGTCAGAAGCGCGCCCAACCTGATCAGACCTGCACACATGTTTCGCTATCTCAAGCAGGCACGGCACGCGGAGCTCAAAGCCTCAATCGACTACTTCATCGATCGCGAAGTCGAAAACGGTTTCTGGCAGATCCCTGTCGAACAGGATAAGCGTTACTCAACCGCGCTCGACTACTTCGCGCGTTCATACGCGAAACTCGCCGCGTTGCTGGAAGAGGAATACATCTTCAACTGGCTCTCGTGGGACGGTGACAACATGCTCGCGAGCGGCGCGGTGCTTGATTACGGTTCGATCCGGCAGTTTGCCGCCAAGCACGACAAGTATCGGTTCAAAGACGTCGATCGCTACTCAGCTTCACTTGCGGAACAGCGCGGCTGGGCAAGAACGCTGGTCCAGGTCTTCGCGCAAACCATGGCTTTCATCGAATCGGGCGAAAAAGAAAACCTGAACAACTTCAAGAACGCTCCCTGTCTGCGCGTCTTCGACGATGCCTTCGCACGTGAAAGAGATCAGCGGATGCTTTGGAGGATTGGTTTTACTCCCGAGCAGATCAGCTATCTCATGAGTAATGCGCAGCAAGAGATTCGAGACTTCGATAAAAGTTTGAGCTACTTCGAAGACCGCAAAGTCGGGAAGGGAATTCAGAAACTTCCTGACGGCTTCACTCATAACCCCGTCTTCTTGATCCGTAATCTTCTGCGCCTGTTACCGGCTTACTACGTCGCGCAGACAATCAGCCGCGTGGACGACACCAGTGCCTACATGCCAGACGAAATTTTCTGCCGTATGATGGCAGCCTCGTATGTCGGCAAGCGAGATTTGCAGCTCACGCCGGCGAAAGCTGCGCGTGTGAACGACTTTCAGGAGTGTTACCTGAGACTGGTGGCGGCTCTTGGTGGTCCATTCGATCTGATTTTGAAGACGTTGCAGGAGCGGTCGGCAGTAATCAACCATCGCCATCGTATCACCGGCGATGCGGTGACGTGGATTATCGAAGAAGTGATCGCGATGAAAGGCAAGATCAGGACTGACGGTTTGCAGGAAGCAATCGATGCCTTTATCGATTCGCAGGTCCTCATTCCGGGCAAATGGCAACCTGTACCTCCGGAAAAACTCCAATCAAACACGCTCAAGTCGCAGTTGCTGCAAAAAATCCAACAGAACCTCGAAACCTACAAAGAGTCGATATGATCAATTGGGAAGATATTCGCGCGCGGTTTCCGGTGACGAGGAGGAGCGTGTATCTCAACACGGCTGCGGCTGGTCCACTCGCCGAGTCGACCATGAAAGCCGGCGCGGCTTATTACGAGCGGATGATGAACGATGGCGACGTCCACTGGGATGAATGGCTCGCGCGTCGCGAAGAAGTGCGCGCCCAGGTCGCTGCTTTTATCAACGCTGACGCGGAAGAGATCGGGTTCACCACTAACACTTCGCAGGGAATCAATCTCATCATCGATGCGCTCGAGAAGCATGGCGAAGTGGTCTCGTGCGATTTAGAGTTTCCGGTCACGACGATTCCGTGGATGCATCGCCGGATTCCAGTCCACATCGTCAAGTCGGTCGAAGGTGTCGCACGACCGGAGGACCTGCGCGCGGCAATGAACACGCGCACCGGCATTCTTTCGCTGAGCTATGTCCAGTATTCAAATGGCTTTCGATCCGATCTCGAAGAGTTGGCGAGCATCAAGGGCCGTCATGCTCTTGTTATCAACGCGAGCCAGGCGGCGGGCGTCTTCGAGATTGACGTGAAGCGCATGAAGATCGACGCGTTGTGCGCGACTGGACACAAGTGGATGCTGTCGGGGTACGGATCAGGTTTCGTCTACATCAGTAAAGAACTGCTGGCCGCGTCGCGTCCGCGTTCTATCGGTTGGCTGAGTGTTCAGGATCCTTATGGAGACAGAAACAACGAGGTGCATTTGCGGCATGACGTCTCGGCGCGGGCCGAGCTCGGGTGTCCTCACTTCGCCGGAATATTCGCGCTAGGCGCGTCGATCGAAATGATGCAATCGATCGGCATGGCAAACATCGAGGCACGCGCACTCGAGTTAAATCGGAAGTTGACGGAGAGGCTCAGCGAGATCGGTTGGAATGTTTTATCGCCACTCGGAGACGAGAAGTTTCGTTCGGCTGAGACGCTCGTTGCGGCAGAGAATCCGGCGCAGATCGTCGATCACCTCGCGTCGCAGCAGATCCTCGTTACCAAAAAGCCCGAGGGCTTTCGAGTCTCTACCGACTTCTTCAACAACGAAGATGATATTGAGAGCTTAATCCACAGATTACACGGATTTCAATGATTTCATTTGTGTAACTTGTGGGTGGATTTACCTTTTTTCTTCGTACTGCTCGCGGGTGTCGAATTCGCGAAGTTCTTACGCGCGAGGGCGACGAACTTTTGCATGATCGGCGAATCGTAACCGTTACTCAACTGCGCGATTCCCAATTCCCAGTTGATCTGCGCGCCTTCAATCCACCAGCGGATTAACTTTCCTTTTTCAACGTCTTCTTTCACCGATTGCAAGGGCACGATGCCGACTCCCATGTCCTCTTCGACCATGCGCCTGATCGCCTGCTGGCGGCTCAGTTCCATCGCGACTCGCAGCGTCACTCCGGCTTGCGCGAAAAACTGATCGATCAAGCGGCGTGTATTTCCACCACGCTCGCCGAGAATCAGCCGTTCACCTGCAAGCGTGTACGCACTGACCGTGCGCTGCTTTGCGAGTTTGTGACGCGGCGAAGCGATCGCGACGAGTTGGTCTTCGCTCAATCTTTCAGTCTTGATGCCGCGTACGTCGACCGGCAGTGAAACGAAAGCGATATCGACCTCGCCCGCGAGAATTTGATCGACCAGCACTTCGCTCGTTCCGGAGGTGACCGAAATTTCCGCCGCGGGATGTTGCTTGCGCAGATTTTTTAGAATTCCAGGCAGTTGTTCAGTCAGGACCATGGCCGACGCGCTTCCGATTCGCAGACGGCCGCGCTCGGCGCCCGCGAGCTCTGCAATTTCATCCAGGGCCGCGTCATGTTCGCGCAAAATGTGGCGCGCGCGCCGGAGAAGCTGCTCGCCGGCCTCGGTAAGAATCACGTGGCGTGGCGCACGCACAAAAACCTTCGCTCCGATTTCGTTCTCCAACTGCCGGATCTGCATACTGATCGCCGCCTGCGTCACGTGCACTCGCAACGCGCCGGCAGTGAACGTTCCTGATTCCGCAATGGCTACGAAGGCCCTCAATTGTCGAATTTCCACGGTAGGCTCCCGATATCAAGATGGATTATCGTAATAATAAAATCTTTTAGTTTCCATTATAAATCAGCGACACCTAGAATAATCAATAATGTTCACGCAAAACTCGGTTGTAGGTGTCGATGGAGGCGGGACCAAGACCGAAGCCGTCATCATGGACGCCAATCAACAGGTGATTGGCAGCGGTCTGGCTGGACCATCCAACCCACTGCGAGTAGGGATCGCCGGCGCTGCGGCCGCGGTGCGCGAGGCGATTGATAGTGCATGCGCGTCGGCGAACCTGCGCCGCAACGATTTGGTCGCCGCCGAGATCGGCCTCGCCGGCGCGCGCCGCAGAGAGTTGCGTGAACGCATGCGCGAAACACTCACTCCCCTCGGCGTCGGCGACGTTGAAGTGGTCACCGACGCTACTATCGCGTTGTATGGAGCGACTGACGGCGCTCCGGGATTGGTTGTTATTGCAGGCACTGGATCGATCTGCTGTGGCATCAATGCTCGCGGCAGGCGCTTTTGCGCCGGGGGCTGGGGGCCGATCGCGGGAGATGAGGGTGGCGGCGCATGGCTCGCCCGCCGCGCGTTGCGCGCGGTGGCCTATGCATTCGACGGACGTGGTCCAAAAACCGGGCTTACGGAACTGGCCTGCGCGTACTTTCACGTCACCAGTGCAGACGATCTGACCACCGCGATCTATGCGCCGACGATTACGAATGAACGTCTGGCCGGCTTCGGCAGAGATGTCGTTAACGCGGCGAAGGACAAAGACGAAGTCGCGTTACAGATCGTCGCCGACGGCGGCACAGAGCTTGGACTGGCGGCTTGCGCAGTGATTCGTCACTTGCAGCTCGAGCGCGAACGTTTTCAGATAGCTTACGTGGGCGGCGTGTTCAGGGCGGCCGGCGATCTAATGCTGAACACGCTGCGGGCCGAGGTCAGGAAGGTCGCGCCGCGAGCGTTTTTTGAGCCGCCTCACTTCGCGCCGGCCGTCGCTGCCGCTAGAATGGCCCGTGAACGCATCAACAATATCGCTCTCGCAGTTTGATCCAGCGGCAACATGACTACCGACACCGCCCTTCCAATCACCGAACAAGAGAATCCGCGCTCACAAAATCTCAGCTCACAGTCGACAGCGGAAATCGTGGCGTTGATGAACGAAGAAGACGCTACCGTGGCAAGCGCTGTGAAACTCGTTCTCGGCGATGTGGCAAAAGCGGTTGATGAAACTGTGGCGCGACTCGCGAAGGGCGGCAGACTTTTTTACACGGGCACCGGGACGTCCGGGCGATTGGGTGTGCTCGACGCTTCGGAATGCCCGCCGACTTTCGGTGTGTCTCCAGAGTTGGTCCAGGGTGTAATCGCCGGCGGTTACGATGCGTGCTATCGCGCGGTTGAAGCTTCGGAAGATGACGCCGACGCCGGTGCCGCCGATCTGAAGCAACGAGGCTTCGCGGCTGGCGACGTCCTGGTAGGAATCGCAGCTTCAGGTCGCACTCCTTATACTGTCGGCGCCGTAACGTTTGCGCGTTCGCTTGGCGCGTTCACTGTCGCATTAACGTGTGTTCCGGGTTCGCCGATCACGAAAGCGGCGGAGTTGAGCATCGTTCCCGTTGTTGGACCAGAAGTCCTCACCGGCTCGAGCCGTCTCAAAGCCGGCACGGCGCAAAAGATGGTTCTGAACATGATCTCAACAGCGACGATGGTGCGGCTGGGCTACGTGAGCGGCAACCGCATGTCGAACCTGCAAGCACGAAACACAAAGCTGCGCGAGCGCGCGTTACGAATTGTTGTGGCAGAAACGAGCACGGACCAGCAAACAGCAATGGCAGCACTCGAAGCGTCGGGTTGGGCCATCAAAGAAGCGATACAACGTCTGAAGGAAGCGACACAACACGCGCAGTGAGGTTTAACTCGGACTCTCGGTCACCGCTCCCTCTTCATTTTGTGCTTTTTGTGCCTTTTTGTGGCTAAACTGCTTATGACTTTTTGTGGCTAAACATGAAAGCTCTCGATCTCATCATCATCTTCGGCTACCTGATCGGGATCGTTCTGTTTGGCGCCTGGTTCGGCCGCAAGCAAAAGACGACGAGCGACTATTTTCTGGGCGATCGTGCCGTGCCGTGGTGGGCAGTGGCATTTTCGATTGTGGCCACTGAAACCTCTACCATCACGTTCATCTCAGTGCCCGGCATCGCGTTCGCGCGTGGCGGAAACTTCCAGTTCCTGCAACTAGTTTTTGGCTACCTGCTCGGACGAATCGTCATCTCGGTGCTGTTCATTCCATCTTACTTTCGCGGCGAGTTGCTCACGGTCTACCAGCTTCTCGATCGGCGTTTCGGCGGCAAGATAAAGATGGTCGCGGCATCACTCTTCGTCGTGATGCGAAACATTGCCGACGGGATCCGACTCCTGCTGACGGCTATCGTTCTCGCGGCTGTGTACGCATCCTTTCAACCGTCTGCGAACTCTGAAACGATCATCGTCGGCTCAATCATCCTGATTGGCCTCGCGATGATCATCTTCACCTACTTCGGCGGCATGGAGGCGGTAATCTGGGTCGAG
>DASSEB010000455.1:0-23783 GCA_035696765.1 Pyrinomonadaceae bacterium
CATGATCAGCGGCACGCACATGACCGAATGCGCGTGCGCGGCAATCAAACGTTCAGTCGCAAGCGTTGGATCAACTGCCGCGTCGCTGGCCAGCAACGCGACGCCGTCTCTCAGCACCTGCTGCACAATCGTCCTGCTGACGTGGACGGCCTGGTCCGTCCCATGCGCGCGATCGAGTCCAAACACCAGACTCGTTTCAAATGAGCCCTCGTTCGTCAGCAAAATGGCGCCGCGCTGCGCCGGAACAACTTCGAAGAGCAGTTCGAGTAAACGCTGCAGCAGATCGTCGAGACCACGGATCGAGTTGATCGTGGTGCTGACTTTCATCAAAGCGCTCAGGTCGCGGGCCATGAGATAGAGCGCGTCGTCGAAACGGATCTGGATGGTCGATCCGCTGACTACATGCGCCTCGTCGAGCTTGACCTCGCTCGACTTCGCAGTCGCCTCACCTTCGTGCGTGAGAAACAGAAACTGCGAATCGCCGATGCGCACACGATCGCCGTGCTCGAGCAGTCGTGTCTTGATCGGCACATCGTTGACGAACGTGCCGTTGAGACTTTCGAGATCAGTCAGTACAAACCCTGCTTCTTTTTTCTCGAGGCTGGAGTGACGGCGTGAGACTGACGCGTCGGCGATGCAGATGTTCGCGGCGGTTTCGCGGCCAATAACGAGCGCCTCTTCGTTGATGGCGAAGATTGCTCCTTTTAATTTGCCCGAGATTGCTGCGAGACGCGGAGGCATTACGACAAGATTCTACACTGTAACCAAACAGATAGGATCACTATCTCTTCGGATAGGAAATAACTTGATCTTCAACAAGAAACACTAAGAAATCAGGCTGGCACGCGTATCGCAACGGAGGAGCACAACGAACGCCCGCGAAAAAGAAAATGGGTCGTAAGAAATGGGCGATTCATTTTCTCTCCCACACCAGAACGGCAACCCAACGCCCCCGGGTTGCCGTTTTGGATTTTAGCCACAAAAAACCACAAAAAAGCACAAAAGGATTGTCCGTGATTTTTGTGCCTTTTGTGCTGTTTTGTGGCTGAACTGTGCTACGGAAGCAGGCGCCAGTTGTTGTTTGGTTTGGCGGGAACGGTTTTATTTCGTTCGACCCAGTCGATGATCAACTCGCGAATCTCTTCGCCGGAGCGATAGACCACCGGCGCGTCTTTGTACATCGTGTATCCGCCGCCGCCGTTAACACGATAATTGTTTGTCGCGAGTCGAAGTTTCTTCGTGGGCGCGAGTGGCTGGCCGTGGAAACGAAGGTTCTGTATTCGTTGTCCAATGGGTTTCGAGATGTCGAGATCGTAAGTAACACCTTCGGCGATGTCGAAATTGTAAGCCGGGATCTTTTCGTCGATCAGGTCGCTTGGAGGTTTGCCGGGAACGTAAGCCTTGTAGTACTTCGCGGAGTGCTCCAACGCATCTTTGAGTTGCTGGCCTGTGACTTCGAGCACGGCGAGCGTGTTTTCATAGACGTAAAGTCCTGCAATGTCGCGCACACTCACCGGGCCTTTCGCGATCCGCGCCTCCGAATTGAAGCTCGCCACCATCGACACGTCCGCCTTGCCGGCTTCCAGTTGGACCTTTTGAATCAGATCGAGAATCGCAGTGTCGCGGAAACGCGCGTCACGCGCCGTTAACTCTTCAGGTGACTCGCCAATAACTCGCGACAGCCAACCCTGCGTCTCACGATCGTAAGGCTCTGCAAGTTTGACGACGTCCGGATCCGGTTCGACGCGATCATCCGCCGCTATCGTTCGCGCGGACTTCGCGTACATGCGCCAATGGTCGCCCGCTTTCTGCAAGTACAGATCGGCGCGAGAGAGATGCCGGCCCCAATGATTGGCCTGCGTCAAAAGCACGCCGTTGATGTAAACGGACGGAACGTCGCGATGCGTGTGGCCCATGAAGATGACGTCAACGCCGGGCACTTCCTTCGCGATCGTGATGGCCTGGTTTTCGTGTGGCACCTGGCCCGGATTTACTTCGCCCGTGCGCAGATCTTCTTCCAATCCCATGTGCATCGCGATCACGACGACGTCCACCTTTTCCTGGTCGCGCAAAACCGGCACCCACTTGCGCGCTTCGATCAACGGTTCGTGAAACTCGAGGCCGGCGTAGTTCGGCGGATTGTCCCAATTCGGAATTCCCGGCGTCGTCAGCCCAAGGACTCCGATCTTTACACCCGCAACTTCTTTGACGATGTAGGGTTTGTAATGCGGCTGCTTCGTGGCGGTGTCGTAAGTGTTTGCGGACAGCCAGGGAAACTGCGCCTCCTTGCGCGCCTTCTCCAGCACTTTGAGACCGAAGTTGTATTCGTGGTTCCCGACGGTCATCGCGTCGTAGTTCAACGAGCTCATCACCAGCATCATCGGGTCGGGTGGCTGATTGTTTTTACGACCGTGAAACGATTCGAGTGGCGAGCCTTGAATCGTATCGCCTGAATCGATGAGCATGACGTTTGCTTGTTCTTTGCGAATGCGTTTAATCAGCGTCGCGATCTTTGCGAAGCCGCGGTTGTCGGGTTTGTTTGTGTAATAGTCGATCGGATCGATGTTGCCGTGCAGATCGGTGGTGCCGAGAATGGTTATTTGCACTCGCTCCGGCGCAAAGCTCCGCCCGACGAAAACCAGAGCGAGCATGATGACGAGCGTTGCGAGGGAGTAAATAAATGGTGATGGTTTTCGGTTCATAGGTTTACTTGAACAGGATTTACGTACACCTCGACTGCACTAATACCATCAATCTTCACTTCATGAACACGGCGAAAATGCGCGCGCACGTGGTCCAGCTCTTCTCGATTTTCAAAGTAGGTCCTTCCCCGCTGCACGAGCACGTACACCGGCCCGGACGCAGTTCGCACATCAAACTCTTTCGAAGAAATCGCCTGTGAGTTCAGATCGGTCCGCCCAAAGGCTGCGAGATAATGACGCGTGACCGCCGGCGTCTCGTGCGCGATCGTTGCGCCGGCCGGCGCCTGTTCACAAACGTACTTAATCGCTTCCCGCAGTCCGTCATCATAAAACTCATCGTGCGGAAAAAAGTAACCTGCCTTCCCGGCGGCGAGCGCATTCGTGTAAAGCGCGTAGTGCGGACTACTCGCGAAAGCGGTCCATGCAGGCAAACCAACGAACAGCACCACCACAACGGCGGTAACTGCTCGCTTGTATCTTGCGAATAACGGCATCAACCATCGAATCAATCCCACCACGCCAACAGCCGCCAGCATGTAAACGAACGGCATCAACGAGAGGGTGTACCGGAGCCACTTGCCTCCGATCAGCGAGTAAGGAACGATCCAAAACAGGAACATGAAGATCAGAAACGCATGGCCCACCCCACGCCGCTTCACCGAGATCACAAGACCAATTAGAAACGCGCCGAGGATCAGTAGCGGCACCTTGATCGCTAGAAACAGCAGGTAGAAATAGATCGGAGTTCCCCAAAACGGCGAGCTCGTCATGTTGTTTTTGTAAAGCTGGCCCGCAAAAAGATAACCGGAGTGTGTGAGTAGTCGTTCACCCATGTACGCATTCATGTATTGCCAAACTTCAGGCAGCAACACCGCGGGGCTGGCGAGTAGGAACACACCCATTATCATGAGGAAAAACCAGCCTGGGGTGTTGCCGCCCGGCTCACCTGGCGCCTCGTTGCGCACATGAAAATTGTGATGGAAGAGCATGTTGAGGCCGAGATAGTGCGGAAAGTATTTGGACGCGATCATCAGTCCAAATGCTACTGCACTCGCGGCGTAGCGGCGGCTTCTCGCTTCCTGCTTCGCCGGTGAGATCTGTTTCGCGCGCACGAAAAAGTAAAAAGCAAACAGCATGAAGAAGACGAGGAGCGAGTCTTCTTTGCCGATGCGGTTGTGTGTGATCGCATTAACGCCGAAGGCCCAGAACGCCGCGGCGAGCAGCGCGTGCCGGCGATCGAAAAGAGCGGCAGTCAACAGGAATATTGGTATGACGGTCAGAGCGCCGATCAGGACGTTGGGCAAGCGTAACGCTGCTTCCTCACTGTCCGTGGGAAGGCCGCGCAACGATGCCCACATCAAAACCTTCATCACCATCGGGTGCTCGGAGTTGGCGGAGAAGTCGCCATGCTCATAAGCGTGAATGGCATCCAATTTGTTCATTTCATCTTCGGCGAAGCCGATCGCGCTGAGCTGGGTAACGCGCAGACCGAAGCCGAGGATTACGAGGAGAGCAAGACTGCCGATGATGGACCAATCAAGAGTAGTAACGAAACCGAGGCGCTCAATTCTCCAATTGGGCCTCGTGTTTACGAATGGCGCCGAAGAGCTAACTTTGAAATTCCCAGCCACTGCAACCCCTTTGAAAAATTCTCACGTAAGACGGAAAGGAACGCAAAGTTCGAAACGAAAGCAAAGCATATTTTCTTTGCCGTCCTTACGCCTTTGCGTGAGACCTCTTCATCAATCCGTGTACCCGTCGTTGTTAGCTTAGACCAAAATGCTTTATGGTAATAGCCTGCATGGCCTGTGTCGGAAGTTAACTGCGTTTGCACACATAAAATGGCACCCGAATGGATAACTTAGTAACTTCGAACATACGTCAAAGACCAATCCGCACACTCGTCAGCGTGGCCGGAATCGCGCTCGGAGTGAGTCTCGTCATGCTCTTCACCGGACTCGCTCGCGGCATGTCAAACGACTTACAGCGGCGAGCGACGAACGTTCGCGCGGAGCTGATCTTCATGCGGCCGGGAGCGGTGCAGTTGACCGCGACTACGGCCAACCTCGATACCCGCTACGTCGATCGTTTGAAGACGATCGAAGGCGTTGAAGAGGCGCTGCCGGTTATTCGTCATTTTATTCAAGGCACGAAAGGCATCGGCATCGAGCAGATTGACGGTGTTGACTGGGACGCTTATGCGGGGATGAACGGCATCAACATGGTCGAGGGACGTGGGCCACAAGGTCTCAATGAAGTCGTCATCGACGAGAAGAAGGCGCGCGACAACAATTATCGTGTCGGCGACTTGATCAAACCGTTCGGCACTCACGAGTATCGGATTGCGGGCATTTACTCACCTGAATCCGGCGCGCGCGTGAAGATGTCGCTCGAGGCGATGCAGGAGGCGCTCGAAGCAAAAGGTAAATGCACGTTCATTTTTATAAAACTCCGCAATCCGGATCAGCTACAGGAAGTTGCGCACCGCATCGACCAGCAACTGGCAGGCAACACGATTCAACCGACGCGCGAAGTGTTTACGAGTTTCGAGAAGAGCATTCCGTACCTCGGAGTGTTTCTGCGTGTGCTGGTGGGATTGGCGGCAGTGGTCAGTTCGCTGGTGGTGATGCTCGCGATGTACACGACCATCACGGAACGCACTCGCGAAATCGGGATCTTGAAAGCGATGGGGGCTTCACGCGGTTACATCGTCGGCATCATCGAGAAGGAAGCCATTCTGATCAGCGTGATCGGTCTAGTCGCGGGGTTTGCGGTTTCGCTAGTCGCCGGTTATTTGATTAGCAAAACCTACGGACTTGTTTTTGAATACAGTTGGAGATGGGCATTTGTAGCGGCGGCGATCGGCATTATTGGCGGAATCCTCGGCGCGCTCTATCCCGCATGGCGTGCGTCAAACCTGGATGCTGTGAACGCCCTGGCTTACGAATAATGTTTTAATCCGTGGCCCTTTTTCCAGATCAACACCAGCCCGATCGCGCTCCAGAAAATATCGCGCCCTTTTCTCACGATCGCCAGCGTTTCTCCGACGCCCCTCGCAAATCCAAGCACCTTCGACACCTGACCAGTTCCACCTTCATCAACGCCCGCCCGCAGCGGAATAAACTTGAATGCCACGTTTATGATCCGGTTCACCGATTCGAGAATGAAAGCCTGCGTCAGCGTGGGCGCTATCGGACTGATGAACGAAAGCGTGATGAACACTTCGAGAACGCCAGCCAGGTGAAAGCACATATCCAGCGCGAAGATTAAAATGAAGCTGCGCTCGCTGCTCGCATAAAACCCGTAAACGCGTTCTTCAAAAGCCTCGACTCGCGGCCTCAATCTCGTTGTCAACTTGGGAGCAATTCCGCGTTCAGCAAGTAGTATCAGCACACCACTCAGAAATCGCGACTGGCGACGGATTACCAAATAAGCGAGGGGGATGAGCACTACCGTCGTGATGAGCGCTCCAATGCTCGCGTAGCGCAACGCCTTCGGCAGCGAAAAGCTGAGCAGCAAGGTTGCCGTGCCCGAGAAAATGAAGAGCGCCACTGTTAACCCGTAAAAAATATTTTCAATTGCCAAACCCGACAATCCGACGACCAGCGGCACGCGGTCTTTCACAAACACTGCCTTTGACGGTTCACTCACCGCCACACTCACAAAAGGGATGATGTTGCCGAGCGCATCGCCCATCAGCCGGGCGGCGAAAGCGTCGCGGAATGGCAGTCGATACGGCGGCTCGATACAGCGCATCCACGTGAGCGAGCGAACGATGTAACGAATACTTGAAACTGCAAGGACGAGGATGAAACCGGCGCCGAGCCGCTGAATCCCCGAAAAGATTTGATCGACGCCCGCGCGGCTGACGAAGTAAGCGAACAGGAGTAGTCCTACCAGTCCGAAGATGATTCCAAGTGGCGCGAATCTCCTGCTCCCGCTTCGCTTCTCACTCAAAACATCGTTCGGCATCGAGGTACCGTACCACATGGGTCTGGCTTTCCGGCAACGATTGTGCCGCTATTTTTAGTGTGTGCCTTTTGTGCCGTTTGTCGCTTGGTATATGATGCAACGTTCCACTGAAAACCAGAACGAGCCACCTACAATATGAGTCAAACCCAAGCAGCCGTTGCGCAACTCTCCGGCACCCCGCTCACTACGCTCTCGGAAGACGAGTCGATGTTCCGCGCGAGTGTGCGCGAGTTTGCCGAGGGCGAATTGCGTCCGCGCGTCGAGCACATGGACGAAGTCGCGAAGCTCGATCCGGCGATCATCACGCAGTGTTTCAGTCTCGGGCTGATGGGGATCGAGACTCCCGACGAGTTTGGCGGAGCGGGCGCGAGTTTCTTCACGGCCATCCTTGCCGTTGAAGAGCTATCGCGGGTCGATGCGTCGGTCGGAGTTTTTGTTGACGTGCAGAACACGCTCGTCAACAACGCCTTCATCCGCTGGGGCACGCCGGAGCAGCAGAAGAAATACTTGACCAGGCTTGCCGCTGACAGCGTCGGTGCTTACGCGTTGAGCGAACCGGGATCGGGCTCGGATGCGTTTGCGATGCAGACGCGTGCGGTTGATAAGGGCGATCACTACTTGCTGAACGGTCGCAAGCTCTGGATCACGAATGGAATCGAAGCCGAGATCTTCGTGCTGTTCGCCAACGCGAATCCGGAGGCCGGATATCGCGGCATCACGGCTTTCATCGTCGAAAAGAGTTTTCCCGGTTTTTCCATCGGAAAGAAGGAGAACAAGCTCGGCATCCGCGCGTCGTCGACAGTCGAGTTGATACTCGAAGATTGCCAGGTACCGAAGGAGAACGTGCTTGGAGAAGCGGGCAAGGGGTACAAGATCTCGATCGAAACGCTGAACGAAGGTCGCATTGGGATCGGCGCGCAGATGATCGGCATCGCCGCCGGCGCGTTGGAGAGTGCTTTGCTTTACACGGCTGAGCGCCAACAGTTTGGGAAGTCGATCAATCAGTTTCAGGGCGTTCAGTTTCAACTCGCTGAGATGGCGACGGAACTCGAAGCTGCGCGCTTGATGGTCTACAACGCCGCGCGCATGAAAGATGCGGGAATTAATTTCGTCAAAGAAGCGGCGATGGCAAAGCTCTACTCGTCGCGAGTGGCCGAGCGCGTGAGTTCGAAAGCGATCGAGTTGTATGGCGGTTACGGATACGTGAAAGATTATCCGGTTGAAAAATACTGGCGCGATTCGAAGATTGGTGCGATTTACGAAGGCACGTCGAACATGCAACTGCAAACGATTGCTAAGTTGATTATTGGAAAGTAGCCACAAAAGGCACAAAAGGCACAGAATCAGTTTGATATGAATACGGATACGAAAGTACTGAAACTGGTCCGCAAGACCGATTCGCCGTCGTCGGAGACAGAAGCACCGGAACAGGAAGCCGAGATGGGCATGGCGCCTGGTCCAACGTCTGTTCCCGCAACCGTCGAGTCCATGCCGGAGCCACGTCCAACTCCGAAGGCCGTTCCGGATTCAGCCGCGAGGCCCAAACCGGCTGAGTTGCCGGATCGGAAACTCTTGATCGACATGTATCGCACGATGTACTTGTCGCGGCGTCTCGACGACAAAGAGATTCAGCTCAAAGGTCAAAACCGGATCTTCTTCCAGATCAGCGGCGCGGGTCATGAGGCGGTGCTGGCGGCTGCGGGCGTCGTGTTGAAGCCGGGATACGACTGGTTCTATCCCTACTATCGCGATCGCGCGCTCTGTTTGCAGCTTGGCATGACGCCGTTGGAGCAGTTGCTTTCCGCAGTCGGCGCTGAAGCCGATCCAAACTCACACGGGCGCCAGATGCCTTCGCACTGGGGTCACAAAAAACTCAACATCGTTTCGCAGTCGTCGCCGACAGGAACACAACTGTTGCAAGCGGTTGGTTGTGCCGAAGCGAGTTATCGCTGCCGGCTCGTACCCGAACTTCAAAAGCGCATCAGCAGTTTTCACGACGACGAAGTGACTTACGTTTCACTCGGCGACGGCACAAGCAGCGAAGGAGAGTTCTGGGAAGCGCTCAATACCGCGTCTAATCTGAAATTGCCGGTCGTGTTTCTGCTGGAAGACAACGGCTACGCGATCAGTGTGCCGGTTGAAGTTCAAACTGCGGGCGGCGACGTTTCGCGACTGATCGAGAATTTTCCGTCGCTGTATGTGCAGCGATGTGATGGCACCGATCCGATTGAGTCTTTGGAGACGATGCGTCGCGCGGTCGAGTACTGTCGCCAACGCAAAGGTCCGGCATTCGTCCATGCGAAGGTGATTCGGCCCTACTCGCATTCGCTGTCAGACGATGAAAAGCTCTACCGGCCTGACGAAGAACGCGCGAGCGATGCGGAGCGCGACCCGGTGAAACGGTTTGGCGCGCTGCTGATCGATGAAGGAGTGATCGACCAGGCGGGGCTGCAAAAGATCAAAGACGAAGTCGATCGTGAAGTGAACGACGCCGCGGACAAGGCGCTGGCGAGTGAGCAACCTCCGCGAGAAACGGCGACCGATTACGTCTTCTCACCCGACGTCGATCCCTGCTCGAAACAGTTCGACACTGAAGACGCCGTGCAGCTTTCGGGAAACGCCGGCACGATGGTCGATCTCATCAACCGTTGTCTCGACACGGAGATGGCGCGTGATCCGCGGATTGTTGTCTTCGGCGAGGACGTCGCTGATTGTTCGCGCGAACAGTATCTCGACACAGTGAAAGGCAAAGGCGGCGTTTTCAAAGTAACCGCCAACCTTCAGCGGAAATACGGCAGCGGGCGAGTTTTCAATTCACCGCTCGCGGAAGCAAACATCGTCGGACGCGCGATCGGTATGGCCACGCGCGGGCTGAAGCCTGTGGTTGAGATTCAGTTCTTCGATTACATCTGGCCCGCCATGCACCAGATCCGCAATGAGTTGGCGTTGCTGCGTTGGCGGTCCAGCAACGACTGGAAAGCGCCCCTCGTGGTTCGTGTGCCCATCGGCGGTTACCTGAAAGGCGGCGCCGTCTATCACTCGCAATCGGGTGTGTCGACGTTTACGCAAATTCCCGGTTTGCGCGTGATCTATCCATCAAACGCGCTCGACGCCAATGGACTCCTTCGCACTGCGATTCGCTGTGACGATCCGGTGCTGTTTCTCGAACACAAGCACCTCTATCGACAGGCGTATAACAAGTCGCAGTATCCGACTGAAGACTTCATGATCCCGTTTGGTAAGGCAAAGAAGGTTCGTGAGGGTACGGACTTGTCGATCATCACTTACGGCGCACTGGTCCAACGTTCCCTCGTGGCGGCGAAGCAAATGGAGCAGGAAGGCATCAGCGTGGAGATCGTCGACTTGCGCAGCCTTGTTCCTTTCGACTGGAATGCGATCGCGGAGACTGTGAAAAAGACAAACCGCGTGATCGTCGCGCACGAAGACTCGCTCTCGTTTGGCTACGGTGCCGAGATCGCCGCCCGCATCACCGGTGAACTATTCGAATACCTCGATGCTCCGGTCAAACGCGTCTGCGCTCTCGACACCTTTGTCGCCTACGCCCCCCAACTCGAAGACGCCATCCTCCCCCAGGTCTCCGACGTGGCGAAAGCGATCGCGGAACTCAAGGCCTACTGAGCCACAAAGAAGCAGAAAAAGCACAACTCTCAATTGTCTTTTGTGCCTCTTTGTGGCTCCTTCAATACCCGTACAGGCGTGTACTGTTCTGTTTCGCAAAATCCTGCCATTTTCGGCAATCCCGCCCAAAAATCAAGGGCATAAGTGTTGCGGCAAAGACAGCGAGATACGCCTGTGTGCGTCTCCCCGACATTGTTCCCCCGCTAGACAATTAATCGCGATTAATTCAACACAACGGGAGGTACAAATGATGAGCAAGCACGTTTTGAGCGTTCTCGGCGCAGTGATGCTGACTCTCGCAATCGCCGCTATCGCTCTCGCACAGACCACAACGACAACGACTTCTGTTACGAAGACAGTCCAAAACCCGGACGGAACCTACACGATAATCGAGTATCCGGCGAAGAAAGAAGTCACGCTTAATCTGACTCCGGTGAACATCCCGGCCAAAGGTGTGGCCACTATTCTCCGTGACGACGACGGCACCAGAATTAAACTTAATCTTACTGACGTTCCCGCAGACCTGACTGCGCTGACTCTTTATGCTGTTGATGATAAAGGTGTAGTTACCGCTCTCGGGCCGGTCGCAATTTCAAACGGAACAGGAACTTTCACCGCGACCACCCCACTCTCGAAGTTCATGCTGATTGCTTCGCCAGAACCAGCATTGACCGCGTATGACCCGAACACGAAGGTGTTCTTCCGGAGCGCGGTGCCCGAAGGCTTCGCGGTTATACCGTTGACCAGTCCGTCGGGAGAGAATGTTTCCGCGACGACGACTCCAGGTACTACCACTGCTGCCACGCAGCCAAGCATCACTACGGCGCAAGCGCAACCGGGCACGACAGTGACCGTGCAAACGCAGCCGACCACCACAGCGCAGACGCCAACCGGCACCACTGTCGCTGGAACCGTGGCCGCAACAACCTACACAGCGCCGATGCTGAACATCCCGGCTTACAAAAAAGGCGACGATACCAAAATCAAGGTTGACTTCACCGGAGCACTAACCGGATCGCGTGCGAATGTTTTCATCACGCCGCGGAAGGATGGACCGACCGAAGTGAAGATGCGTTTCCACGAATTGAAGGACGCGCCTGCGGGCCAGAAGTTCGTTGTCTGGGCCGTTTCGCCTGACAATCAGTTTGTCAAACTCGGCCAGGTAGTGAACACGCCGGGTCGCAATGAGGCTGAAATCCGATCGGAAGTTACATTCCCGGACTTTGGTCTCGTGGTAACGATGGAAGGGACAGAGACAGCGATGCCGGCTGGTCCAGCCGTCGCACATATCCACATCATTCAATAGCCTGAATTCAATAGGCGTTTTGGGCCGCTCGCAAGGGCGGCCCTACTTGTGTCAAATCCTTCACAAAAAACCTTCCATCTAAGTACGATCTTGCGCTAAGATATCTCGCGCCGGAGTTGTACCGGGCACTTGGTCTCCCGACGCGGCCTCAAACTCGAGCCCGCAATTCTTTTCACTAACCGCGAGATCCCCTGGCCGTGAATCCCCTTCACGAGCCGAAATCTCCGTTTTTCCTGAGTGTTAACGACATGAATACGAGACTCTTCCCCCGTCTATTCCCCATTGCACTCGTTTTACTGCTCCTCACGTCTGCCGCCTACGCGCAGGAAAGCCTGCCGGCACTTGTCAAACGAGTGAAGCCCGCGGTCGTAGCGATCGCGACCTACGATGCCAACGGTGAAGCGTTGATGACCGGCAGCGGCTTCTTTCTGAGGCCGGGCCAGGTGGTGACAAACCTTCACGTCGTTCGCGGCGCTGCTCGTGCCGAGATCAAAACGCTCGACGGCAAAGGAAAAGTGTTTCAGGTCAACGGGACGTTGGGTGTGGACGAGGAAGGCGACCTCGCGCTGCTCAGCGTTGAGATGCCGCTCGAGCGCTCCAGAAGCAGTGAACTCGCGAGTGAGCTTCCTGATGAAGGTGAATCGATCTTCGTGATTGGTAACCCGCTCAAGCTCGAGGGCTCGGTGAGCGACGGGATTGTTTCGGCAGTGCGCGAAGTCCCAAACAGTTACCGCATCATCCAGATCACAGCTCCGATTTCTCATGGAAACAGCGGGAGCCCGGTGTTTAATTTGCGCGGGCAGGTGTTGGGCGTCGTGACTGTGAAGGTCACGAATGGTCAGAACATCAACCTCGCGATTGCAGCGGCGCGCGTTGGTGAGTTGAAAGCCGGCAAGCTTCAGCCGTTGTCAGAACTGGCATTGAAGAACAAAGGCGACGTGGCGGAGTCGGCGTACCGCGCCGGACTCGAATCACTCTGGCTGGGCAATTACGATAACGCGGTCGGCTACTTCGAGAACGCCGTAAACAAGAATCCGAAGCGCGCGGAAGCGTGGGTGCAGGTTGGGTACTGCCGGGTGAAGCAGGGGAAGAACCAGGAAGCAATTCGCGCTTACTTGCAGGCGCTACAACTCAAACCCGCGGATGCTGAGATCTACAACAAGCTCGGGGATGCTTATTACTACGCGGGACGTTTGCGTGAGGCGATCGAGTCGTACAGTGAAGCGGCGCTGCTGCAACCTGATCGGGCGGAGACTTTTTATAACCTCGCGATCGCGTACTCTGAGAGTGGAAACCCGAGCATGGCCGCAACGCAAGCCCGCATCTTGCAGAAACTTGATCACAAGCTCTACGAGAAGTACCTGCGCGAAACGATGTAAACCACGGATTACACGGATTGAAAACGCGGATCCGCGCTATTTATCCGTGTAATCGGTGTCTACCCTGCCTGACCGGTGAACACGCCCGTATCGACACTCCGCGGATTACCCAACACCACGAACCGAATATTCCGCATGTACTTCTGCGCGACGCGTTGGATGTCAGCGGGCGTAACAGCGCTTAACCGCTCGAGGAACTCGACCGAGTTGCGCCAGCCGCCGCCAATCAACTCATACTGCGCTAGCTCACCTGCCTGCGCAGCGTTCGTCTCCTGCCCGAGATAGTAAGTCGTCAGGTACTGCGCAATCACTGCGTGAATGTCGTCAGCCCCGACCGGCTCATTCTGCAGCCGCGCGATCTCACTCAACATCACGCGAATCGACTGGTTCGCATCAACTGCCGTTACGTAAAGGCCACCAACGTTCGCGGCCTGCGTTCGCAAAAACGCATCCGGCGCGTACGAGAGATTCCGCTTCACGCGTACTTCCTCAAACACGCGGTCGCGCAACAGCGAGCTCGCCACACGCATCGCGTAGATGTCAGGCGAAGTCAGCGACGGCGCCGCAAATAATCCCTGGATGTAATTCGTCGGCAACTCTCGCGGCGTGACTTCAACCGACGACTTTTCAAACGCTAGCTGGGGCACTTCCTTCGGTTTGTAATCCCCACGCGGCAACTTGCCGAAACTCGCAGTCACCAGATCGCGGACTTCCGCCGGGTTCAAATCGCCCACAATCACGAGCAAGAGGCGAGATGTTTCCATGAGACTTGTGTGATAACGACGCAGATCTTCCGGCGTCAGCTTGGCGACTGTCTCAGGCGTGCCGCCCGTGTTGTTCAGATAGGGATGACCGGCGTAAGCAACACGTTCCTGCAACTTCTGCAGGTACACATCGGGATTGTCGGTATCGTCGCTGAGCGAGACGACGAGCCGCTCCTGGACCAGCGATACGTCTTCTTTCGTAAACGAAGGCCGCAACGCGACGTCAGTAAAAATCTGCCACGATTGATCGAAGTGCATGCGCGTGGTTGCCAGTGACAGCACGGAATAATCGTTGTTCGAGCTACTGCCGATCACTGTTCCCATGCGCGACAGTTCGCTGCGCATACGCGCGCGCGGAAAGTTTGTCGTCGCTTCGGTCGCCGCGCTGAGCATGAGAGTTTCGATGCCGGCATTCTGCGCGTTGATGTTGGCCGCGCCCCCGCGAATGAAGAGTCCCGCAGCCACGGTCAAACTTCCTTCGCGCCGTTTCAAAAGGACCTTCAGCCCATTAACTTCAAACTCGCTCACCAGCGCGGCCTGCTTCGCGACCACGCTTTGCACCGTCTGCTGTGCCTGCCCCTTGCCTTGTTGAGTCGCGCGAGAAGAGTCGGTCGCGCCGATCACGAGGATCGCAATCAGCAGGAAGTTGCTGAGCAGGCGGCGGATTGATTTTGAATACCTGGACTTTTGTTCTGACTGGTTTACGAATTGACTCATGTTGTTCACTGTCCCATTAGCTCTTCCGGTGTAAGTTTGATCTTGCTCTGCGCTTCGTTTGACATTAAAGCCAGGCCGACGTGGGGCTTGCCTTGAATATACGTGGTGATGTAGCGGCTTATGTCGGCGCGCGAGGTAGCGCGCAGGCGCGGAAGATAGCCGCGGAAGTATTCGAGTCCTGTCGACGCCCACCAGAAACTCAGCGTGTGGGTGTAATCGCTCAGCTTCTCACGCGAATAGAGATCGTCGGCTTCGAGAAGAGCCTTGGCGCTTTCGAGCTGTTCGTCGGTGTAATAGTCTTTGTCGTTGAAGTGTGCCACTTCCTCGTAGAGCGCTTTGATCGCGGCGTGCGCTTTGTCCGGAGTTGTTTGCGCGATCAACGAGATTGGACCAACGTTGCGTTGCGTGTAGTAGCCCAGATCGACGCCGGTCACTAAACCGGTATCGACGAGGTTTCGCTGGAACCGTGAATTTGGCTGCCGCAGGATGAACGAAAAAACGTCTGCGGCATAGGTCGCAGGATTGTCTTTGCCGATCGATGGTCCATGCCAACTAATGTTGATGATGACGTTCTGCACCGGCTGGGCGATCACCGCGCCTTCGCTCTTGGGCAGCGGCGGGTGCTCGACCAGCGGAAACTCAACAAACGGATCCTTCTCGCGTCGCGGCCAATCACCGTAAAACTCCTGCGCCATCTTCATCACGTCAGTAGGATTGACGTCGCCCGTCAGAACGAGGGCTGAATTATTCGGCACGTAGTAGCGCTGCTGGATCAAACGCATCATGTCCGTGGTCGAACCGGAAACGGTCTGTCGATTGCCGAGCGGGTTCTTGCGGCTCGTGTATTTGAAGAAGAGACGGGTATTCATCTCCTGGTTGAGATAATAAAACGGGTTCGACTCGTTGCGATCTATCTCGCCGATTACGACCTGTTTCTCGCGAGAAAACTCACGCTCGTCGAACAGCGGATAGCGTGTCGCGTCTTTCATGAACTGCATCGCGGTGCGAAGGTTCGGACTCGTCGTCGTGAAGTAATAGTCAACCACTTCCTCGCGTGTCGTGCCGTTGTAAGCAATGCCCATCTGGCCGATGGCGCGCAGATATTCTTCGGCATTCGCAATCGCACGGTTCTGCTTGAAAAACATGTGCTCGTACAAATGCGAGAGGCCGTTCAACTCGGGCGGCTCGGTGTAAGAACCGTTCTTCACAGCGAGTTCGATCGTGACCAGCGGAATCGAGTGATCTTCGAGAATGATTACTTCGAGGCCGTTCGGAAGCACCTGGCTGATCAGCTTCGCTTCCGGCAATCGAGCTGGCGCCGCCGCCGCCGGCGCTGCCGTACCTGGCCGCGATGCACGCTGCTGGGGCGTCAACACGCGCGCCGAAAGGCTCGACGGCGTCAGTAAAGTAAACAGCAGTAAAAGGACGAGCAAACTTCGTTTCACAGATAACTCCATGTTCGACATTGATGTTGATCGTGAGGAAAAGGTTATCTTGATAAGGGAAAATAAACAATGAGAGCCGCAGATCTACGCAGATGAACGCAGATTGGATTCGCGTTCATCTGCGGCTTGTTTTACCGCTTCTTCGCGACGACGGCGCGCGCTTTTTGGCGAAGCGTGGTGCGATAGGCGGCCGCGTCGGTGCCGGCGGCATTCGAGAGCCATTGAATTCGCGGCGTGCCGCGCGGCGTTGTCTCGCCGGTCATCTGCATCGAGTAGGTGCGTTGGTTATTCGGCACATACAAAACAAAGCGTCGCAGGTTTCTGCTCTCAACAGAATCCCTGCCGCTGAAGAGTAGTTCCGGGTAACCGTCTTCGTCGGCGTCAACCAATTCAGCGCTCCAGCTCGCGTGACTAAACCCTTCCGTGTCGAGCCGTCCCTGCGCACTGAGCCGGTACTTTCCGTCGCGCTTTTGAAGCACGAGGAATTTCGTGTTGCCTGTCTTGCGTTGACTGTTCACGACTACGATCGCACTGCCTGAATCGGTATCGACGATTTCAACATCGCCCACGGAACCCCGAGCAAATCGCGCCGCAATCTTCCGCGCTTGATCGATCGACAACGGCTCAACCGGCTTCCGGCTTTCACGCGGTTCTATTGCGCCACCTTCCGCGGCAACATCATTGCGCCACGAAACAGGAGTCATCTGAAACTGCGAAGCAGCGACCGGAAGCGCTGTGCTTGGAATACGCGGTTCCGAAGCGCTCTGCCCCGTGTACCCCCACGCGAGCAGCGCGCTCAGCGTCGTCACTAAAACAGCCGGCGCGCCAACTCGAAACATCAGACCGCGTCCGGCATCGACTGCCGCCACCATCGCTGAGAGCGGTTCGACGTCAGGCAGAGTACGTTCAGGCTGCGAAAGGCTGCGCTCCAAAAGCACTTTCGCCAGAGCAGCCGTGCGCGGCCGATCCTCCGGACGCTTCGCGAGCAGAGTGTGAACGGCCAACGCCAACGGGCGAGCGATATCCTGCCGCAGACGCGGTAACGGTGGCGCAGGCGCAGTTGCCTGCTTGATCAATAGAGCCGATTGAAGTGGATCGACGAACGGCGGGCGGCCGGCGAGCATCTCGTACAACAAAACTCCGAGGCTGTACAAGTCGCTGCGAGCGCCGACACGTTGGCCCAGGCACTGTTCGGGCGACATGTAACGCGGAGTCCCAATCAACTGCCCTGAACCGGTGCTTGCGTGTGTGAAGGTCGATTCAGCCGACGAAGCGAGCACCTTTGCGACGCCGAAATCGAGCACACAAACGCCGCGTTTGCCGAGGAGAATGTTTGACGGCTTCAAGTCGCGATGAATGATCCCGAGTCGATGTGCTTCTTCAAGCACGTCGCAAATCTGCGTCGCGATGCTGACGGCTTTGGAGTCAGAAAAGCGGCCTTCACGCGCAAGGGCTTGTGAAAGAGTTTCACCTTCAACAAACTCCATCACGATGAAGTGACGGCCGTCAGGCAGATTTCCGGCGTCAAAAATCATCGCCGCGTTCGGATGGCGCAGCTTGGCCATCGTTCTCGCTTCGCGCAAGAAACGATCGGCGACGTCGGCATCAGCAGCGCACTCGCGCTTGATGATCTTAACTGCGACGGGGCGTTCGAGTCCGAGGTGCGTGGCAAGATAAACGGTGCCCATGCCACCGGTCCCGAGTTCGCGTTCTATTTTGAACCTGCCAGCGATAAATTGGGGGACATCCATATTGACCTTCCTTCGGGAAAGAGGCCTGGAGCAACGCCGGTTTGTTCTTTGGGCTGGGGGAAGAGACGCGGTAGTTTAGCACCCCCGTTATTAATAAGCCACGGATTTTCCGTGGCTTCTTACTTATCAAGTCCGGGATGCACGCCCGGTACGTTTGGAATCCAAAACACCTGTCCATTGATCTCGAGACTGCGCAGCCCGTGTTTCGGCAGGTCCTTCTCTTTCAGACCAAGAAAGGTGAAGTGAGGAAGATCGCTCAACACAGTCTGGAACCAGCCATGCTTCGCCATGATCTCGCGCACGCGTGGATTCTCAAACTCGTTGACGTCGAACGCCAGCATCGCGATGTGTTGCGACGTGCCCGGCGCTGCGATCGAATAAAGGATCGACTTCGAAAGGTCCTTACTGAAATAAATCCCAGCCTTCTCGAGTTCTAAAACTTCCCCGACCTGTTCCTTCAGCGGCAAGCTCTTCAGGCGAGTCACCTGCTCGGTCGTGAGACGTCCTTGCGACAGCCAGTACTCGAGCGCCGGCTCGAACCGCGAATTCCACAAGCGAACGCTGTCTTCGTAATTACGACGCCCGGCCTCGGCGCCGTCGCGCGGCGTGATGTCGAGCCCTTCTTTCTGAGCTTCCTGGCGGGCCTTGCTTAGTTGCTTGAGTGCTTCGGGTTGAAGTTCAACTTCATCGAACCCGATGACTTCTGCTTCGACGCCCGCGTCGTCCTGAAATTTGGTGACCTGTTCTTCGTTGCTGAACATGCACACCGGCGGCGGCATCACTTTCTTACTGGCGACGAAGATCGCGCCATATTCCTCGAGAATACGTCGCGCTACCGGGTCGGACGGAGGACAAACCGAGTCGATTTTTGTTTTCCGTTTTTTAAGTGCTTTTGAAAGTGCCTCGTAGAAGGGAGCTGGTTCTTTGAGGTCCTCCGATTCACGAAGGGAATTTGAGCTCATTGTTAGTGTTGACATCTGTTCCAATACTGGTACCGCACCGCTTGCAACGTTCGAACAGACTACGATCAAAATCAGGCTTCGCAAATACATCGATGCCGCAGAACATGACAGGAGTCCGATACGACCTCCAAAGACGTTGACGAATGATAGTGGCGGCTGATTCTGGCGGTCAACAGCAGGGAACTATGCTAGGCTCAGTTTTGAACATGAAGCACGCCGATTTGTTTACAGAATTGGTCACAACATATCGCAAACACGGATGGGAGTTGCGCCGCGCGCTGCTTCAGCCGGCGACCCTCGCGGAGCTACAGTCCCAGCAATTAATCAACGAAGTAACCGTTAAGGAAGCCGGATTTGATGCGTTGTGGTTTGCGCGGCCTTCGCATAACAACCGTGAGGCGTGGGAATTACGGCTCCTCGCGCAGACGCAGTATGCGTTGTTCGAAACTTTTGAAGCAGATGAGACTGAAGAAGAACGTGACGACGTGCGGCTCGAAATGGAAGCACGCTTGAGAGACTACGCATTAGGACCAATAGATTTCACGAATAAAAACGGATCTAAATAAATCCGTCTTCATCCGTGAAGATCCGTGTTACTGCTTGCCGAGCTTCACCGGAATTTCCAGTTTCTCGAGGTCTTTACTGTCGACCGGCGGCGGTTGTGGCGGCGGTTCACCTTCCACCGGCTCGCTCGGCGCGGTCTTGCTGCGCATCACCACCAGCTTCACAGTGCTGTAAGGCATGGCGCGCCGCACTCGCATCAGAAACTCTTCCGGCGTGCGAATCGGAACGCCGTCAAACTCGATCACGATGTCGCCGGATTTAACACCAGCCAGATCCGCCGGGCGGCTCCGCAAGATTGTCCCCAATTTCACTCCGTAAATATTCATTCCGGGGACAGGGACTCGCTCCGCATCGTCATCTTCGTAACCAAACGAAGCACGCCCTTCGGGACGCCGTTCAAACTCCCGGGTCAACCGGTTGTAATCCTGCTGAGAAATCGTCGTCAGCTTCGTGGTCTTCTTTTCGCCATCGCGCAAGTATTCGACTTCGACAGTTTTCCCCACCGGGGTGTGGGACATGAGATCGTCGATTTGATCTTCGTTCTGCACCGGTTGACCATCGAACTTCAGAATCACGTCGCCGCCAACAAGACCGGCCTGATCGGCAGGCCCTTTCGGTGCGCTGACCGATTCAAAGATCACGCCGTGATCGGTATCCTTGAACCCATCAACGCCAATGTAAGACTTGACCACCGCGGTCCTGGCGATATTGCGAACGTTATTGCGAATCGGACTCACAATGGCAGTGAACGCCGCAGCGCAAACGAAGAATACGAGCAGCCCGATAAAGACCCACGACATACCGCTCAGTCGCCGCTTCTTCCTCGGTGGGACAGCGGCCCTCACTTCATTGTCCGGGGTCATGAACTGAGGGCTGGTGTAGTCGCCCATCGCGTTGGCGAGTCGAAACCCGCAGTTCCGGCAAAACCGCAGGTCTGACGGCATTACGGAATGGCAGTTGGAACAGGTTATTTGTTTTGCACTTGCCGGCAAAGGCATTGTGACTTCGGTATCGTCAGACATAGGAGACTCACCTGTTCTTTGGCGTTAGGCGAAGAATACACGGACAGGTTTCTATACGCCAAATCATGTTTTGCGGTTGCATTCGCGGGCTTCGATAGACTTCCTGCCAAGTAAAAGCAATAATCAACCGTAACTGAAAAGCCTCGGGGAGGATGTAATCGTGGAAATAACCAAGGCGCTCGCCGCTCTGCAACCACTTTACGGCAAGGACAATGTGGAGATCATTACGATCGACGGCAAGCGGGTGCGCGGCACGGTTCGCAGCATGAAGATGACGCAAGCCCTCACGACTCCCAGCGTCAAAATGGAGATTGCGAACGGCCAGATCGTGAAGATCCCGTTTCCCTCCATCGCCGAAATCAAAGATCACAATACTTAGCCCTACTTGCGTTTCTAATCCGTTGTCGTATAGTACGCCGTTCAATGACCGTCGACGATTTTGGTAGCCGGATTGCTACCGTCTGGTCTGAGCTTCGACCCGCAACGCGCGGGTTAGTCGAACGTGCCCTGCAATCCACCAGCGGCACTCCCACCTCGCGAAACTTTCAGTATGACGCGCGCGCCGATCTGGAGCTCAGCCGCTTTCTCGCGGCACTCGACGACCGTGCCGCCGAAAAGACGGACGCGCTCGATCCCGAAACAGGCGGCAAACTTAAATCGATCGCCGACACGTGCGCCGCCGTGCTCCTGGAAAAAACTGAATCCGCCGAGGTCTTCACGCAGCTCGTTCGTCGCGCGCAAATGCAGCGAGATTACCAACGCATCGATGTCCTCGCCGACGCACTGACTTCGCGATTTCCACCAAGTGAGACGTGTGAGCTCGCGCGTTCAGAAGACGTGGTCGTGCGAGAACTCGCGAATGAAGCCCTCGCTCGCTGTGCGATTTCGGTGTTGGTGGGTTTACTGAACGATCCGGTCGATGCTGAGACTGCTCGCGCCGCGCTGCGACGGCAAGTCGTAGAGTACGGCTCGGAAGAAGCTCGGCAGCTTTTGAGTGTTCTTGATCAGACGGATGAGATGTAGCCACAAAAGGCACAAAAGCAAAAGTAGATTGCTCTTGTGCCTTTTGTGCCTTTTTGTGGCTAACTTTTGCCGATCTCGTGCAGCCGCTCGACGACTTGATCGATCAACCAGTTCGGAGTTGAAGCGCCGGCCGTCACGCCAACTTTCTTCACGTTCTCCAAGTCAGCAGGATTTATCTCGGCGGGAGTTTCAATCAGGAAGCTTCTGGCACATTGCTCCTGGCAGACTGCCAACAACTTAACGCTGTTCGACGAGTGCCGGCCGCCGATCACGTAAAAGGCGTCGACCTGCCCGGCAAGTGCTCGCGCCGCGTCCTGCCGATCGCGAGTCGCAGAGCAGATCGTGTTGACTACCTGTGGCTCAGTGTCAGCCTTCTCACGCACCGCCTCGGCGACTTCCAAAAACGTTTGCAGCTTGATCGTCGTTTGCGAAACCACGAGCGGCGAACGCAGAGGCGGCAGCGCCGCTACTTCGCCTGCGTCGCGCACCACGTAAGTATTGTCCGGCGCGTAACCAACGACGCCGATCATCTCCGGATGATCCGGGTTCCCTGCTACGACGACGTCCCGTCCCTGGCGTGCGGCGCGCTCGGCAAGATGCTGCACGCGCGTAACGAATGGGCATGTCGCATCGATTACTTTCGCTGCACGCCCCTCCAACTCACGTTGCACTTGCGGCGTGACGCCATGCGCGCGAATGACTGCAATCGTGTCGGCGTCTGCTTCTTCCGGCGTGTCGATGGTCGATACACCGCGCGCGCCGAGTCGCTCCATCTCCTGCGCGTTGTGAATCAGTGGTCCAAGCGAGCGGATCGGGCGGACGCCCTCTTCGACAACCTCTTCCACCATTTCGACAGCACGTTCAACGCCGAAACAAAACCCGTATTCGTCTGCGAGTAAGACTTCCATACTTTGTTAGGCTGCCGGTCCGGACGTGGAGGTTTGCCGCTCACATCTCTCGCGCCACTGCTCTCTCAGCTTGTCGCCTCCCGCTACCCGATTGTCGATCCACTCCATTTCCCATTGAAGTGCGGTCGTCAGCTCCGTAAGCACCGACTTCTTGAACTCGGCCAGTTTGTGCGCAATGTCCTTTGGCAAGATTGCGTACGAGAAGTCGCCGATCTGGCGAAAACCGTCGCAAACTGCCTCTTTTACGTCACGAATAGGATCGCTACCTGCTTGCATAAACCCGTACCTCCAACTTCACTTGCATTCTAACATCTCGAACCACAGATCCGTATCCATCCCCGTTAATCCGTGGCTGGTATTCCTTTAACGGCGATTGCCTCCATTAAGTTGCAGAAGCGGTCGAGCTCGTTCAGCGTCGTATAAACATTGGGCGTGATCCGAATGCCCTTGAACTCCTCGTGCACAATCGGCGTGGTGAAAACCCGATGTTTATTGAACAGGTAACTGCCGATCGCGGTGGGGTCGACTCCCTCGATATTCACGTTCGCAATCGCGCACGATTGGCTCGGATCGAAAGACGTGTTGAAACGAATTCTGGGGACGTCTTTCAGCCGGTTCATCCAGTAGCGTGAGAGATACCGGAGCCGCGCTTCCTTGCGCTTGCCGCCGATCCCGTTGTGAAACAGCAACGCTTCGCCGATCGCCAGGCGCGGCGCGGCGGAGTGCGTTCCGATCTCTTCAAACTTGCGGATATCGTTCGCCTGCTTCGACTCGGCTGCCATCAACGGCCACAGCTTCTCGATCTTGTCGCGCTTCACGTACAGCAATCCGGTGCCCTTCGGCGCGTAGAGCCACTTGTGCAAGCTCGTGCCGAAGTAGTCGCAGCCCAGGTCTTTCTGTTTGAAGTCAAACTGCGCAAACGAATGCGCGCCATCGACGATTGTCTCGATTCCCTTTGCGCGCGCGAGGTCGCAAATCTCCTTCACCGGTGTGATCTGGCCCGTGATGTTCACTTGATGTGAAACGAGAATAAGTTTCGTTCGGCTCGTGATTCCTCTTTCGAAGGCTGCGGTGATCTCGCTGAGGTTCTTCGGCGGGATCGGGATCTTCACCATCTTCAGCACGAGACCTTCGCGCCGTTCGCGCTGGTGCAGCGTCGTCAACATGCGCGGGTAGTCTTGCGTCGTCGTGAGGATTTCGTCGCCGGATTTGAAATCCATTCCCATGAGACAAATCTCCAGCGACTCAGACGCGTTGCGCGTGATCGCGATCTCTTCGCGATCGCAGCCGAACATTTCCGCTAGTCCGGTGCGAATGGTTTCGGACTGCGGCTCGAGTAGCTGCCACATCGTGTAAGCGGTCGCGTCTTCCTGTTGCCAGATGTAGCGGACGAGTGCTTCGGTGACGATGCGTGGACTTGGCGAGACGCCGCCGTTGTTGAGATTGACGATGCCACGCGTGACGGTGAACGAGTTTTGAATGACGGACCAGTAGTCTTCGTCCATCGCGACCTGTTTCGGAGTCAGATGAGCGGCGATGGTCGGAAGTGAGAGTGCGGCGACTCCAAGACCAAGAAAATCCCGACGTGATGTCATGCGTTGCCTCCTTTAACCACGGATGACACGGATT
>DASSEB010000456.1:0-50312 GCA_035696765.1 Pyrinomonadaceae bacterium
TTGCAGAATGGCAATCGAATAATAACCGAGTTTGGTGGATTGATCGGTAACGCGAGTTTGCGCGAGCTTGTCTTGAAGTGCCGGTGCGAACCTGAAAGCGAGCTGCGCCGCAGCGTGATTCACGGCGACGTGAACGATTACAACGTGCTGGTAGATCCGGAGACACTGACTATTTCCGGGGTGATCGATTTCGGAGACATGGTTTACAGCTACACGGTCGGCGATCTCGCAATCGCGCTGGCGTACGTGGTGTTGGAGAAAGATGATCCGCGAGATGCAGCGCGACAAGTTATCGGCGGTTACACGAGTGAGTTTGGATTGCTCAATAACGAAAGAAAAGCTTTGTGGCCGCTCGTGCGTTTAAGACTCGCGATGAGTGTTTGTATGGCGGCATATCAGCAACGACAGCAGCCTGACAACGAATATCTGGGCATCAGTCAAAAGGCGATCGAACAGAGCTTGCCACGGATTTTCACGGATGACTACACGGATTGAGCCACTGATAAAAGCGAGACGGCGACTGCTCGGAGGGAATCTCAGCATCGCGTATGAGAAGCCGCTGAATATCGTGCGCGGCGAGATGCAGTACTTGTATGACGACGAGGGACGCCGTTATCTCGATGCGTACAACAACGTCGCGCACGTGGGCCACTGTCATCCCAAAGTCGTGGCTGCCGGCCAGCAACAGATGGAACTGCTGAATACAAATACACGGTATCTCAGTGAACTGATTCTGGAATATGCGGAGCGTCTCGCGGCGACGCTTCAGGATCCGCTCAACGTCTGCTACTTCGTCAACTCCGGCAGTGAGGCAAACGAGCTCGCGCTTCGCCTCGCGCGCGCCCACACAAAAGCACGCGACCTCATCGTGCTCGATCATGCTTATCACGGAAACACGACCACGCTGATCGACATCAGTCCATACAAGCATGATGGTCCGGGCGGTGAAGGCGCGCCCTCGTGGGTACACAAAGCACCGTTGCCTGTTTCAGACGATGACGCGCAACACGTCGTTGACTTGATTAGCGAACCGTTGTGCGGCTTTATCGCCGAGTCGATGCCGAGCGTTGCGGGACAGATTGTTTTACCCGAAGGCTATCTGGCGAAGGTGTATGACGCGGTGCGTGCGGCGGGAGGAGTTTGCATCGCGGATGAAGTGCAAACCGGTTATGGACGCATCGGCACTCACTTCTATGCGTTCGAGAAGTACGGCGTCACTCCGGACATCGTCGTGTTGGGCAAGCCGATTGGCAACGGCCACCCGATCGGCGCAGTGATTACCACACGAGCGATCGCCGACTCGTTTGCTAACGGCATGGAATTCTTCAGCACGTTTGGCGGGAACAACGTTTCGTGCGCGATCGGATTGAAGGTGCTCGAGGTTGTTCATGAAGAAAATCTGCAAGCGCATGCTCTCGAGGTTGGTGAACGTCTACTCGCGGGCTTACGTGAGTTGCAACAGCGCCACGAAATCATCACCGATGTACGCGGCTCAGGACTGTTCCTCGGCGTTGAGTTAAAGCATCAAGCAAGCGGCGTGGTCAATCAAATGCGTGATCGCGGAATCCTGCTCGGCACCGAAGGGCCACTTCACAACGTGCTCAAGATCAGACCGCCAATGCCATTCTCCGCAGCCGACGCAGATCTCTTGCTTTCCAATCTCGCCGGCGTCATAAACCACAGATGAACGCGGATCAAACCCGGATCAGAAATCCGCGTTTTTAATCCGTGTTAATCTGTGGCTAGTCTCTGTTGAGGATGAAAGATAAGGAGTGGCCTTTGGTGGTCCAACCACCATTCGAGTACGCGATCGGCAAGTCTACGGCAGTCGTGTTTTCTTCCTTCCAGACTGCACTCGAAACTTGCTCGCAGTGCAGCAGGTAGTGCTCGATACCCGTGAAGACGCTGCGCCAGTAGCCACCGTAGATAGTTTTGTAAACAACTCCACCAACCTCTATATAAACTCGATTGCCACTGAGTATCCGGTAGTTGATGCGGCCGAGCAGATCGAGGAGCCGGCACTGTTCCCGCACAGACGGATCGCCGGCAGGTTGCTCGGCGTCTCGCCATGCTTCGGGTTCGTAGTGCGGCATGGGGCTTAGTTTAACCACAGGTTGCGCAGATTGCACTAAAAACTTCTGCGCAACCCGTGGGGAAAAAGGGATCGACGAAATTATGGAACTTTCGACGCAACCAGGGAGAACCGGAAATTCAAATCGTTTCTCCTCGTGAACGTCAAACCACCGTTCGTCGAAACGAAGGATCGTCCTAAGATCGGCGCCTGAGTGCTCAAACCGATTAGCGGCGGCTGATTGCTGACGCCGGGGAACGGTGCAGGCGGAATTTGAAGAACCAGAAACAGGTTCTGGATCGATCCGTCAGCAATACCGAGCCGGACGACTTCACTGAGATCGTGCGGGTTCTTGAAGTAGAACGGCGCGAAATCAGTGTCCTGCGCGAGGAATGTGGCTGTGCTGGTGAACGGAGTCGCCAGGTCAATGGTCGCAGTGGTGTCCGGATTGATCACACCCTTGCACAGCGATGCTTTCGCGAAAAGCACCGGAACGGAGGCGTCGAGTACTAACGTATCGAAAAGCCCTGCCTGGAGCAGTGTCGGGTTTCCGCCGTTCAGGGCGCTGATCTGCGAAGCCGGAAATTGCACCGCGTAGATAAAGCCGCCAGACGGAGGATTGATGAACCCGATGTTTGTGCGCGCGCCGAAGGGGCTGATCGTGAACACGTCGTTCGTTATGATGTTGGTACCGGTATTGGTCTGACCGGCATTCACGTGGACGTTCTTATCCTGCTCCGGATCGCGTTCAATCGCGGCTTCGCTGTTGTTGTTGAAAAACTCCTCGATGAAGTTTTGTTGACCGTAGAAGTTTCCGATCTGAGTTCTGAAGCTGATTTGTCCAGCGGAATTGGGACTACCGTCAACTGCTTCGACACCAACGCTGTAATTTCCCGGCGGAACCGGTATTACATAGTTGCCATTCAGAATGGCCTGCCCAATGTTGGCCGCGGGAACGAAGAACAGGCCGCCGGTGGCCGGGTTAAATGAAAGGTTCGCGGTGCCGCTAAATCCGCTCACCGCATTTTCCCCAGTGTCCCAGTTAACGGCGAAGAGGCTTCCACCAGCTATTGGCTGATTTGTTACGCCGTGTCTCAACTCGCCTGTGATCAGACCGAACGCGCTGGCGAATGGCACGTCTCCCGGTTGCAGAGCTGCCGGACCTGACGTAGCAGTACCTTCGGGATAAGTAAACGCCGCCCACGCGATGTCGTCGATGTCGAGAGTCGCCTGGCCCAATTCCGCCGCCGGGTCGCCGGTATCGATCAACGGGAACATGGTTGCGCCATGACCGTCGCTAATGCTCGTCTGGTTGTCCTGCGAATGGGACAGACCGAGAGAGTGTCCAAACTCGTGGACCGCAACACACTCGAGATCGACAGAGCGAGTTACGGTATCTGCCTGGGCATCGTCGACAGTAAAGCGAAATCCATTGCTGACTTTCGTGTTGAACTGGACGTCGTTATCAAGAATCGTTCCCGCTTTGTAGAAGCCCGCGGGAAACTCGTGATCGCCGTCGTTATCAACATCAGCCACTACGGTAATCGCGCTCGAAACATCAGAGTCTCCGTCGCCATCGATATCATCGCCATTCGCCAAAGTGGTGTCCTGAATCAAATTTATGGATGGAGACGAAGCGATGGCGCTAAAGTTCGCCGCCGTGCGGAACGTTAGTTCGTTAATCATGTCGAACTTAATCAACCCCGTGTTGCTCGTCGTTCCAACAATGTGTGAACTGATGTAAGAGGTGGGGATCGAATTCCAGGCGTCAAACGAGGCCTGCAAAGCCACACTGGCTTGAGCCACACTCAAGAACGGCGCGCCCAGCGGATTGGGAACAGGATCCATCGTGTTATTGACGCGATATCGGACCGGAATGGTTCGCGCGTCCCATTTAATGGGAATCACACGAGCCAACACCTGGCCCGTTATGGGAGATGGGCCCGCATTCGTGATGTCTACGCTTTCGAACGGCCCGCCCGCGAACGTAGTCCCGATGGTCATTAAAATCATGGATGTAGCCAACAAAATAGACGTGAGTTTTCTTTTCATAAGTCCTCCTAGGGATGTGTTCTCGAATATTTCTCGGATCAGCCGGCGGCTAATCCAATGTGGTGACGGTCGCGGGCGTTATTGGGTCTTCATGTAACCCCTGACCTGGTCCTTGAACGTCGAGAGCGGGGTCACGTTTGCTCCACCTCGACGAACTCCGTTATTGCCCTGGAGTGACATCTTGGTCAGATCACGCGAGACGACCGGTGTCCCGTCTTCGTCGTTCACGATCGAGAATTTCCCTTGAGAGAAACCGGCAACGTTATAGCCGCCTGCGAAGCCGGTGTCGGAGGTAAGAAACAGAAAAACATCTTCACCGGGCGTCAGTCGCGGCGCACCGGGATAGGACATCGCAACGGGGAACTTGCGGTTGGCATCGATGCCACCGGGTAGAACCACAGTGACGGTTCCGGATTCAGTGGCCCCCTTGATAGTTTCGCTGACGGAAACTGTAGCCAGAGTCACGAGAGATTGATCCACCCAGATGCTCTTCGTGTCTACACAATTTCCGATCGCGATCACGTCTGACTGGTTGACCATGTCTTCAAGTGAGAGCGCAACGGCGAGGGTGGTGTCCGGCGTTCCGAGAGTATCGGAGGGAGGGGCGTCGTCGGCCTTTGTACCCCAGCGGGCGGACACCAACAGGGCGATAAGGATAAGTAAGCAACTTACCAACAGAGTCTTTTTCATGCGCGGGTCCTTTCTTACTGAGCGTGTGTTTTTGAAACGGACTAACCCGAATGAGCTCGGGAGAAGATCAAGACGTGATCACAGATAAATTTTCCGAACGTTTAGCTATTGAGGCACAAACAGGCACGCAGAAGGAGTGCTACTCACAGCCCAGCTCTCAAGGAGTGCGTGGCACATTAATGTCCCTGTAAATTAATGTCAAGGCCAAATCGCGATTTTGCGGATAACGATGACGGACAATCAAACGCGCCGCATGTTTGCGTCGCTGCTCTTTTCGCGACTCGCGCTCGCGATTCTTCTCGGCGGATGTAATCAGGCGAGTGTGGTCGAACAAACATCTGTGAAGCCAATGACGACACGACCTATGGTTTATGTTGCTCTCGGAGACTCAACCGGATCAGGTGTCGGCGCGAGAGAAGGTGGGTACGTGGTCCGCCTTTTTAACCGGCTCGTCAAACGCTTGCCTGAGACGCGGTTGACTAATCTTTGTGTGAGTGGCGCGACGACCGCCGACGTCGTTCGTGGTCAGTTGCAACGAGGCGTCGCGCTCAATCCCGACCTCGTTACATTGGGTGTGGGCATTAACGACATCGGTCATGGACTGACGCTGGAGCAGTTTTCAAAAAACTACGAAGAGATTCTCAGCACGCTGCGTGAGAAGACGCGAGCTCAGATCGTCGTCGCGAACATTCCCGACGTCTCGGGTGCGCCACGGATTCCAAACGCGTTGCGCAAGCAGTATCAACAGGAAATCATGCGGTTCAGTCAAAGGCTGGAACAGGTCGCAGGGCGTCACGGCGTGACGGTGTTTGATATCTACTCGATCACGCACGAGCAGCTTGCGTCGCATCCTGAGTATTTTTCCGCCGACGGGTTTCATCCGTCCGATGAGGGGTATGAGTTATGGGCGACGCAGATGTGGCCGACAATGGCGAGGGTGGTTGGAGTTGCGGAGTAACTAACGCCGAACATCTGCGGCTTCTCCTGAGATCGGATCGAAGAAATGCGCGTTGTCGGTTGCAAGTTTGAGCCAGACTTTGCTCTCCAACTCAGCTCGGAAATCCGCGGGCGCGCGTGCGATCAATCTGTGCGGGCCAACTGAAAGAAACACAAACGTTTCGTTCCCCATCAACTCAGTCACATAAACACTCGCCGGGATTGCGCCATCGCGCGGCTCAGTCAATACCTGCACGTGTTCCGGCCTGATGCCCATCGTCCATCGCGATTGCCGCGACAGTTCGTTTAACTGATCGACGTTCAGCGGAACGCGCAGCGAATCACTCACAAACGTCTCCGCCTCGACCGCGCCTTCGATGAAATTCATACTCGGACTCCCGACAAACTCAGCCACAAAACGATTAGCCGGATGGTTGTAAATGTTCATCGGCGTGTCGAACTGTTGCAGCCGCCCTTTCCTCATCACTGCGACGCGCGAGGCGAGCGTCATCGCTTCAGCCTGATCGTGCGTTACGTAGATCGTCGTGGTCCCGAGTTGATGTTGGAGACGCTTCAGTTCGCCGCGCATCTGCACGCGCAAACGCGCGTCGAGATTCGAGAGCGGCTCATCCATCAGGTACGCGCGCGGCTCGCGCACGATTGCACGCGCGAGCGCGACGCGCTGCCGTTCGCCGCCGGATAACTCTCGCGGTTTGCGTTCGAGCAGTGATTCGATCTCCAGGAGGGCCGCCACGCGATTCACGCGTTCAGCTCGCTCGGCTTTTTGAAGTTTTCTGACGCGCAGCGGATAACCGATGTTCTCCGCAATCGTCATGTGCGGATAGAGCGCATAACTCTGAAACACCATTGCGAGATCGCGGTGCTGTGTCGGCACGTCGTTGATTCGTTCGCCGTCGATGTAGATCTCGCCGGAAGTGACCGTTTCAAGACCGGCGAGCATGCGTAACGTCGTCGTCTTGCCGCAACCTGATGGTCCAAGCAGCACGATAAACTCGCCGTCGTCGAGCTCGAGCGACAAGTCGTCGACCACGCGCGTCGCGCCAAACGTCTTACTCACATTCTGGAACTTGATTCCCATCTAACCTTTGACCGCACCCATCGACAGCCCACGCACGAGATACCTTTGCAGCGCGAGTGCAAACACGAGGATCGGAACGATAGCTACAGACGCCGCAGCGCTCATTACGCCCCACTTGATCTCATACTGCGTGACTCGCCCGGCAATTCCGACGGGTAACGTCATCGCCGCATCGGTCTGTGTCAACACTAAAGCGAAGAGAAACTCGTTCCACGAGACAATCAAACAAAACACCGCGGTCGCGGCCAGTCCAGGCGCGACGAGGGGCAAAACCACACGGACGAGCGCGCCTAAACGCGAGTCGCCGTCGACGAGCGCGGCCTCTTCAAGATCGCGCGGCAAGTCTGCAAAGAAACCGCGCATCATCCAGATCACGAAGGGAAGGTTGAAAGCGGTGTAGACGATGATCAGCGACGCTCGCGTGTTGAGCAGCCGCACGTCGCGCATCATCAAAAAGAGCGGCACGGCGGTGACGATTGCCGGAAACATGCGCGTGGAAAGGATCCACAAAGAGAGCCGGCGGTTGAGCTTCCAGGGAAGTTGAAATCGCGCGAGAGCGTAGGCGGCGAGCGTGCCGATTACGAGCGCGCAGGCGGTTGAAGTAACCGCCACGATGGCGCTCGTGAGCAGATATTGTGCGAACGCGCGTGTGACAAACGCGTCGTAGTAGTGTTGCAGGGTGGGCGTGAAGATGAACCAGGGCGGAGGGCTCGCGAACTGGTCCACCTCCGTCTTGAGCGAGATCGTGAGCATCCAGTAAACCGGCGCCAGCGCGAAGAGCAGCGCGACACTCACGGCCACATAACGGAGGATACGAAAAGTCATTGTTCAGATAGGCGACAAAATAATTTTTTGTGACTTATGGGCCTTTTGTGGCTAAGTCTCCTTTGTCTGGAGAAAGCGAATGTAAATCGCGCTGATCACGTTCGTCAGTGCGAGCAGCACGAACGACATCGCCGCCGCATATCCGAAGTCAAAAAAGCGAAACGCCGTTCGATAGATGTAAAGACTGATCGTCTCGGTCGCGAAGCCTGGCCCACCTTCAGTCAAAATAAAGATCTGATCGAACACGCGCAGCAGATCCATCGTGCGTAAAAGCAGGACGATAAGGATCGACGGCTTGAGCAGCGGCAACGTCACGTGCCAAAACGTTTGCCAGCGACTCGAGCCGTCGATCAGCGCGGCTTCGTAAGGTTCCTGTGGAATCGCCTGGAGTCCCGCCAATAGCACGAGGAACACAAACGGTGTCCATTGCCAAACGTCAACTGCTATCACGGACAACATCGCTAGCCGCGGGGATGCAGTCCACGTCAAATTCTCAGTGTTGACGCCGAATTGCTTGAGCGTTCCATTCACCGCGCCGAAGTTTGGGTTCAGCATCAATCGCCAAACCACGCCGACGACGACGCTCGGCAGCATCATCGGCACGAGCAGGCTTAAGCGAAACAGACCGCGCCCGCGGATCTCTTTGTTAAGCAGAAGCGCGAGGCCCAGGCCGAGCAGGAACTCGCAAGTCAGCGCGGCAACGGCGTAGACAAACGTATGGGCCATCGCCGTCAGGAAGAACTTGTCCGTCCCAAGCCGCGCGAAATTTCCGAGTCCCCACCTGATGCCGGACGCAGTCTCACGTTGCAGGCTAATTGTTACTGAGTAGATGAGGGGATAGATCGAAAGTGCGAGGAGCACCGCCAGCGCCGGCGCAATGAAGAGCAAGGGCAACAGCCACTCGCGCCTACCGCGCCGCTGGGGCGCGTTGAAGAATCTTCTCGATTTCGGCATTCGCCTGATTCATTGCTTCCGCTGGAGACAGTTCACCGCTGTTCGCCTTCGAAAGAAAGATGCCAAATGCGTTTTCAATCTCGTTCCAATAGGGCGTGCGCGGGCGTGGTCGCGAGCTTTCAAGGGAACGCAACTGGGCCGGATACGCAGGATTCTTCGCGATGAGCTCGGCATCGCGAAACAGCGATTTGCGCGTCGGTGGATTGCCTCGTTGCGCCGATCGTTTCATCTGCTCGGCGCTTGTGGCCCAGAGCAGGAAGTCCATCGCGGCCTCGGTGTTTTGCGAATCGCGAGGAATCGCGATGAGCCAGTTGCCAATCTCGGCCTGACCCGGCTTTTGCGCGCCGGGCAAGGTCGTGAACTCCATCTTGCCGATTACTTTCGATTTGGTGGGATCTGCAAACGAACTGATCCATGCCGGCCAATTGATCGACATCGCCGCCGTGCCTTGCAACAAGTGAGCACCGACTTCGTCGGCATTGAAACTCGCGTAACCCGGCGGCGAGTATTTGCCGAGCTCGAGCATGTATTCCAGCGCCGCGATTCCTTCCGGACTGTTTACTGTTGGTTTGCCGGAGGCGTCGAACATCTCGCCACCGAAGGCCCAGAAGATGGGCATGAAGTCTGCGACCGCGGCGTTGCCCTGCGCCGCGCGCATCACGTAACCATAAACTTTCTGCCCGGCGTTCTCTTTTTCCTGGATTGTTTTGGCAGCCGCAAGGACGTCCTGCCAGGTCGCAGGGTTTTTCAACGAATGCTTCTCAAAAAGATCTTTGCGATAAAAAAATAATTGTGAGTTGCCGACGTAGGGGAGTGCGAAGAGTGGACCGGTTTGATAAGGGTGACGGCAAAGCGCGACTGAGGTATCGACAAAATCGCTGTCCGGCCCAGACTGCCCACGCCGCTGGAGCAGGGGTGAAAGCTCAGTCAGGAACTGCTCAGTCGCAAAACGTGGAAACCATGGATCGTCGAGCATGATCAGGTCGTAAGCGCCCGTCCGTGCTTTGAGATCTATTAATTCTTTCTCAAAAAGATTTATATAAGGAAACTCGGCGATGTTGATGTGCGTGCCGGTTTGTGCTTCGTAATCGAGGGCGGCTTGCTTGAGCGCGTCGCCTTCAACTCCCGAGACTACGGCGAGCGTGAGCTGTTTTCGAGAGGGCTGATTCGTGCAGCTTATGGCTAGGACCAGGAGCAGCATCAGAAGAATTAGTCGCATATTTCGCCAAAGATTAACACTGATGAGACGGATCAGAACTGATAATATCGGTCCATGCGACAAATCGTAACCACAGGAAATGGCGACATCGGCGTGCTGAAGGTCCAGGAGAAGCCCGACCCAACGCCCGGCGATGGTCAGGTTGTTATTCGCGTGCGCGCTGCCGGTTTGAACTTTGCCGACATCCTGGCGCGCCAGGGTTTGTATCCCGACGGCCCGCCGAAACCGTGTGTAATGGGATATGAGGTCAGCGGTGTCGTCGAGGCCGTGGGTAAGGACGTGAACAGTTCATTCGTCGGCAAATCTGTCGTGGCGATGACGCGTTTTGGCGGGCAATCGGACATGGTGGTTGTGAAAGCCGCGCAGATGTTTGAGAAGCCTGAGAAGTTGACGTTTGAACAGGCAGCGGCGATTCCGGTGAACTATCTGACGGCGTATGCGCTGCTCGTTGTCATGGGTTCTCTGCACGCAGGTGAATCGGTCCTGATCCATAACGCCGGCGGCGGGGTCGGACTGGCGGCACTCGACATCGCGAAGAAGATTGGCGCGGTGACGTATGGCACGGCGAGCCCGGGCAAGCACAAGTTTCTGACGGAACGCGGCCTGGACCATCCAATCGACTATCGCAAACAGGACTGGCAACCGGTCTTGCAGCAACTCACGAACGGGCGCGGTGTGGACCTAATCATCGATCCGATCGGCGGCGGGCATTGGAAGAAGAGTTACGCCGCGTTGAGACACACGGGACGCCTGGGGATGTTTGGCGTCTCAACAGCTTCGGCAAACGGCCTCAGTGGCAAACTCAAGATGTTGAAGGCTGTGATCCAGACTCCGTGGTTTCACGCGCTTGCGTTGCTCAACAAGAACCGCGGTGTGTTTGGATTGAACCTCGGTCACATGTGGCACGAACCGGAGAAGGTCGCCGTGTGGATGCGCGACATTCTGCGCGGCGTCGAGGAGGAATGGATCCAGCCGCACGTCGATCGCGCGTACGCTTTCGACGATGTCGGAAAGGCGCACCGCTATATGGAAGAGCGAAAGAATATCGGGAAGGTGGTATTGACTCCGAAGTAGGTTTGGCCACGGATTTACACGGATTAATACACCGATTGATCTTCCGATTGGCGCTTCGCAAGGAAAAACGAGATCACCGTCGAGTAGATCAATCCGAAGAGCAGGGCGCCGAGAAACAATCCAATGAATGCTTGCGCTGCCACGCGTGACGTCGGTGTGCCTTCTATTCCCGGCTCGCTCGCCAACCACTTCGTTCCAATCACGGCCAGCACGCCAGCGAAGAACAAGGCGGCGCTGAGTGCGTAGACGAACGAGATTGCAACACCCGTCTTCACTCCTTGTTTGAACGGGGCCCTCTCACCTTTCTCGCGTTCCAGCTCCTTCAGTCCGAGATAGATCATTACGAACTCAAGGATATTGAAGACGATTGGGCTGCCAAGTGTATGGACCAGTGACTGCGGATTGGAAACCGTCGAACGGGCAACGAGCACCCAAATCATCACTCCGAGCGTGATCAGCAGTCCATATTTAACTGGAATTTTCATTTGCCACAAAGAAGCACAAAACGCACAAATCAGTAAAGAGCAAAATCAACCGGCAATCGGATCATTCCCAGGCGGGTTTGATGCCGCCGTGCGCGTCCTGCCAGTAAGGCGCCCACGCAAGTGTGAGTAATTTGACAGCGATGTTTGCTTTCGTTGGCTTCAAACTCACTTTCCCGAGTTCTTCAGTTTGCGGGTCGAAAGCACCTTCGAGCGCCGCCGTTTCGGCTTTGAATTCAGTATCGAGGTCCGCCAGCTTTTGTTCGATCGCGGCGACGTTCTCTTCGGCGCGGTCCACGTCGTCAGCTTCTTTCATCGAGCGACCCGCGCCACGCACCGCCGTAGTTGCTCGTCCCAGCGTCGACATGCTCACTCGCTTTCGACCCATGAACGACGAGAGCAACGTAGCGCCAAACGAGATCGCCGTCTGTAGCTTTTGACCTTTTGCCTGTTCCTTCTCGCGCTCGACTGCCTGCTCGGCGCGACGCTTCCTGTCCTCGAGCTGCTCAATCTTCGGCGCGTACTTCCGCCGCAAATTCTCCACCGCCTCGTCGCGCTTTTCTCTCGCGAGCTGTTGCAGGCGAACTCGGAAATCGCGTTCTGACTCACCCGGATTCGAAGCGATCTCCAGTGTTGGACTCTCGAGCAACTCGAGTCGCTGGTTGCGATAGATCCAATTCGCGAAATCTTTGTTCCACGTCGCATACGCCTTAGGCTTCGTCGCCGTCGTGGGAACTTCAACAAACGACGCACCTGCCTCCGGTTGCGCTTCGAGATCCTCGGCGGGTAGTTCCAACGCCGTCGCCGAGCTCCAGTCGAGGCTGACTGGTCCATCTGTAATTGGCGCAAGCAACGCCAACTGCTGAGTCGTATCGGTTGACTTTGAATTGCTGTAACGAACATCCGCGACGCCGAGCAGCATTGGATGATAAGAGAGCTTTGCATTCGCCTCGCCGGATGAGCGAACGGGAATGAAATACTGAGTGATTTCAGGCGGCAGCACCGGCCTATCGCTTTGGGCGCGTGTGCTTGAAATCGTCTCCGCGACAGGCGCAGGCGCCGCGGCGGATGTCACACCCTCTTTTAACGGATCCATCAGCAACTTGATCTGCGCGCGTGTCAACGGCCCACGCAGATACGACATGGCCCAACGTGTCTCAAACACTTCAGGCGCATCGTCGTGCACGTTGTTCATGAGAAAGATCCGGTTGTTCAGTCCCGCGAGCAGTTGTTCCATCTGCTGCCTGTCAAACTTCTGCCCGGTGCCGGACGCAATACCTTCGAGGCCTTCCAGCACCCGCGCCTTATCGCGTTCAGTCTGCAAGCGACCGATGAACCACGTGCCGGTGTTTGCGAGTCCTTTGTAATCCAGGTCAACAGGATTCTGCGTTGCCAACACGACACCCAATCCAAATGCCCGCGCTTGTTTCAGAAGCGTCAACAGCGGCAACTTCGACGGCGGATTCGCAACCGGCGGGAAGTAACCAAAGATCTCGTCCATGTAGAGAATGGCGCGCAGGCTCGACGTGCCGGATTGAGTCCTCATCCAACCGAGCACCTGATTGAGCAATAGCGACACGAAAAACATGCGCTCCGAATCGGCGAGATGCGCGATCGAAAAGATGGCGAGGCGCGGCTTTCCTTTGTCTGTGTAAAGGAGCTTTTGAATGTCGAGTGGCTCGCCTTCCATCCAGCTCGCGAAACTCGGCGACGCGAGCAGGTGGTTCAGCGCCATTGCGAGTTCAAAGCGATCGCTGGCCGGGAAGAATGAATCGAGATCCATCACGCCGACCTTCGTGATCGCCGGCGACTGGATCTTTTGGATGAGCCCGCCGAGATCGAGATCTCTGCCGGTGGACCACTCCTGATTGAGAATGTTGGAAAGCAGAATGTGTTCGCGGCTGCGAATCGGATCCGCGTCGATGCCGATTAGTCCGAGCAAGCTCGTAACAGTCGTGTTAATGCGCTCGGCGAGTGATTCGTTGTCCTGCCTGATCGTTTCCGGTGGAGCGGCGAACGATTTGAGAATAGACACCGGCAAGCCGGCGTTGCTGCCGGGTGTGTAGATGCGAAAGTCCGCAGCGTCGCGTAAACGCTTGATGCGTTCACCGTCCTGTCCCCACTTCGCCAGACCTTCTTTCCAGAGTTTCGCCTGTTGCGCTGCATCAACACCTTCCTCCACCCACGGCGCGAAGTCTTGCGGCGAAAGGTTCGGAAAGGTCAGAAGCAGGTTACACAGATCACCTTTCGGATCGATGATGATTGCCGGTATGCCGTCGATCGCAGCTTCTTCGAGTAGCGTGATGCACAGACCGGTCTTGCCACTGCCGGTCATGCCAACGCACACGGCATGCGTGACAAGATCTTTGGAATCGTAGAGGAGGAGGTTGTTATCGGATTTTGCTCGACCGAGGTAGAAGACGCCCAGCTTCTCAAACTGCTGGACGGCAGGACTTGCCACATTTTCAGGATTCATTGTCGTGTGTCACCAAACAACGTGAATTTTTGCACTGCAAACAGCCGCCACTCGCCGCAGCCGGATAAGTTGTGAAGACCGCGATCGTCAAGACTGATTCCTGATCCGGCCACGAGATCTTTCACAGTGCTCGATACGAGCACTTCGCCGGGCTCTGCCTCATGGGCCACACATCCACACATCCGTACAGCGTCGCCTCCGACTCTCCCATCGACGATCTCGCACTCGCCGGTGTGCAATCCGGCGCTTATCGTCACACCGAGGCGCGATGCGTATTGCGTGATGGTGGACGCACAGCGTATCGCACGCGCCGGCCCGTCAAAGATCGCCAGCAGGCGATTTCCGGCCAGGTCGATCTCACGCCCGCGGTACCACTCGATCTCCTTGGCGATGTACGCCTGCAGGCGGCGCAGCAATTCGAGATGTTGCCCGGCATCGGCGATCTCGGCGACCAACACAGTCGCGAGCACTGTATCAGGCTCGACGCGGTGACGCACTCCCGTCAAAAACTCCTCCACCTCGTCGAGAATCGCATCCTGATCGCCGACGAAGGGAAGGTGGTCGTTCCCGGGCAACGCCACAAACTTCGCGCCCGGGATTCGTTCCGCCACAAACCGGCCTTCCTCGACTTTCAAACACTGATCGTCCGTGCGATGAATCACGAGTGAAGGCACGCGGATCGACGGCAAGACGTTTCGCACATCGATCGCGGCGTTCATCTGTGTCAACGCCACGGCGGCGCCGGGACTCGCTCCCATTCGCAGATACGTGGCCCACCACTCGCGGAAGTTTGGATCGTCCGCGCGACTCGGCGCGCGTTCGTCGATGCCGATCGGTCCACCCCAATGCTTGCGCATGACGTCGAAAAACTGTTCGCGCTGTTCTGCTGTTGGTCCCCACGGATAATCCGCGTCGCGAATGCGTTTGGCGTACGTGCCGATCATGACGAGCGCCAACGTCTTCTCCGGATACGTGGCCGCAAAGAGACTGCACATCGGACCACCTTCGGAGACTCCGCACAGCGCCGCACGTTCGGAACCGACCGCGTCCATCACTGCGCGCACGTCATCCATTCGTTGTTCGAGCGTCGGCAGTTGATTGATGGGAACGCGATCGGAAAGTCCTGTTCCGCGTTTGTCGAAGAGGATGAGACGTGAAAAGGACGCGAGTCGTAACAGGAAGCGCGCGAAGTTCGGTTCACGCCAGAAGTACTCGAGGTGCGACACCCAACCCATCACAAACACGAGGTCGAGCGGTGCGTCGCCAATGACCTGGTAAGCGATGTTCACATCGCCGCTGCGCGCATACATTGTTTCCGGAATCCGCGGCAGTGGCGCCTCCGGTTGGACGTCGATCACAGCCGGGCCGGTTGTTTTGATTTCGCGCGCGTCGTCTTCGTCATCGATGTGTTCGACGCCAATCCTCGCCCTCGTCCCTTCGCGGACAATGACAGTTTCTTCCTCGCCGGCGGTCGTGTGCACGTCCGTAAGGAAACGATAGCCCCGCTTGGGCACCGTCTGAATGTACTGCTCGCCCTCCTTACCTTCGCCGAGTGCTTTTCGGAGTATCGAGATGTTTTGCGCGAGGTTGTTCTCCTCGACAAAACTGTCGGGCCAAACTTGCTGCATCAATTCTTTCTTTGTGAGGACGTGGCCGGAGTTTTCGAGGAGCACCAGCAGGGTGTCGAACACCTTCGGAGTCAGCGGTATTTCGCGATCTTCTTTGAAAAGAAGGCGCTCCTGCGCGTCCACGCGAAACCCATCGAATAGATAAAAGCGCCTGCCCGGCCGGTTCGTCATCATCTTTCAGAAATTTTTGAGAACTATCTCACGATCAATTCATAGCTTCCTAAATACGAGACGAGGCGTCCGCCCCTATTTTCTCAACACTCACGCGCCCGACATCGTTGACCCAGATTATTTAGGAGGAGTCGCAATGAATACAAGAGCGAAGCGCCAGGTCAAGCCTGACGGACAGCATGCCGTGGTGCTTGGCGGAAGTCTTGCGGGGCTGTTGGCGGCGCGAGTGCTGGCCGATCATTTTGACCGCGTGACCTTGATCGAGCGCGATGCTTACCCGCAATCGTCGCAAGCTCGCCGCGGCGTCCCGCAGGCGAACCACGTGCACGGGTTGTTATTGCGCGGACGGCAGATTCTCGAAGACTTCTTTCCCGGACTGCAAGACGAGATGATTGCGGCTGGAGCGCCGGTCGTCGACATGGCGAAGGAGATCGCGTGGTTCACTCCGGCTGGTTGGGGCGTCCGGTTCCCATCCGATTTGCAGATACTTGCCTTCACTCGGCCGATGCTCGACCTGTACGTGCGGCGACACCTCGCGCGCAATCCGAAAGTCGAGATTGTGGATGACACTGATGTTTTACGTCTGCTTCGCGGCCCTTTGCCGAATCAACTCGAGGGTGTTCTCGTGTGCCCGCGAAATTCAGAAATTTATCGCCGCGTCGCTAAAGAGTTGCGTGCCGATCTGGTTGTCGATGCCACTGGCCGTGCGTCGCGCGCGCCGCGCTGGCTCAGCGATCTCGGTTACTCGACGCCTGAAGAGACGGTGATCGATGCGTTCCTCGGATACGCGAGCAGGCTGTACCAGATTCCCGATAATTTCGAACGCGACTGGAAATGCGTGTTTGTGCAGAGCGCTCCGCCGGAACAAAGGCGCGGCGCGATCTTGTTCGAGGTTGAAGACAACCGCTGGTTAGTAACTCTTGTCGGCGGCGGCCGGGACTATCCGCCAAGTGATGAGGCCGGGTTTCTCGAGTTCGCTCGCAGCCTGGCGGTCCCAACCGTCTATGACGCGATTCGACATGCGCAACCACTCTCGCCGATCAAAACGCACCGCGCGACAGAGAATCGACGACGCCGGTACGATCGCGCGAAAGAGCTGCCGGAAAACTTTCTCGTGCTCGGCGATGCGGTTTGTGCTTTCAATCCAGTTTACGGGCAAGGCATGACCGTCGCCGCCCTCGGCGCACTGGCTTTGCACAAGACTTTAGCCGAACAGCGGCGACGTTATGCGGATGGAAGTTTAGTGGGGCTGGCTCGACGCTTCCAGAACCGGCTGGCGAAGGTCAACGAAACTCCGTGGATGCTGACCACTGCTCAAGATCTTCGGTATCGTGAAACTGTCGGCGGCTCTCCCGGTCGCATGACCAGGTTTATGCACCGTTACATGGATCGGGTAGTCGAACTCGCGACGCGAAAGGTAGCGGTGCGCAGAGTTTTGTTGCGAACCTTCAACATGTTGACGGCGCCGTCGACGCTTTTCCAGCCGCGGGTGCTGTTTCAAGTGTTGGCCCAGGTGCTTAAACCTGCTCGGCAGCAAAGAGTGCGTCACTCGCGGACACAAGCCGCGCACGTGACTGAGGCGATGTCGTGAAGAAACGGACTTCGCCACAAAAAAGCACAAAAGGCACAAAATCAAGAACAGCGGTTTTGTGCTTTTTGTGCTTTTTTGTGGCTGAAATACTCACTCAGTATCGCTCTTATTTTTCGCGCTCTCCCCGATCCAAACCGTCTTGATGTTCACGAACTCGCGGATCCCAAACTCCGCGAGTTCGCGGCCATACCCGGAATGCTTCACGCCGCCAAACGGCAGCCGCGGATCCGACGCGACCATCCCGTTGATGAACACCGCTCCGGCTTCAAGCTCTTCGATGAACTTAGTTTGTTCGTGCGCGTCGTTGGTCCACGCTGAGGAACCGAGCCCAAACGGCGTCGCATTCGCGATCCGGATTGCTTCGTCAATATCACGAACGCGAAAGAGCATCGCAACCGGCCCGAAGATCTCTTCGCACGACACTGGCTCGTTAACATCAACATCGACCAGCACCGTCGGCTCGAAAAAGTTACCGGGCCGGTTCAGTCTCTTCCCACCGGTTAAGACACGCGCGCCAGTGGCGGTTGCTTTTTTCACCTGCTCTTCGAGATCGTTCACGATCTGCGGAGTCGCGAGTGGTCCAATCTCCGTCGACTCTTCCATCGGATCGCCGATGGGGAGTGCCTGCATCTGGCTTACGAACTTGCGCTCAAACTCGTCGTAGATCTCGCTTGCAACGATAAAGCGTTTGGCGGCGATGCACGATTGTCCGTTGTTGAGGGTGCGTGCTTTGACCGCAGTCGTCACCGCCTCGTCGAGATTGGCCGAAGGCATGACGATGAACGGATCACTGCCGCCGAGCTCCAGAACCGTCTTCTTGATCTGCTTTCCGGCGATCGAAGCGACACTGCTGCCGGCGGGTTCACTTCCGGTCAACGTTGCAGCGACGACGCGCGGATCGTTCAGGATCTTCTCGACCGCTTCCGAGCCAATCAACAGAGCTTGAAACGCGCCTTTTGGAAATCCGGCGCGCGTGAAGATCTCTTCGATCGCCAGTGCGCACTGCGGCACATTCGAAGCGTGTTTGAGCAGTCCAACGTTGCCGGCCATCAAAGCCGGTGCGGCAAAACGAAAGACCTGCCAGAACGGGAAGTTCCAGGGCATTACGGCGAGCACCGGACCAAGCGGCTGGAAACGCACGTAGCTCTTCTTCGCATTTGTTTCCACGACCTGATCGGCCAGATGACGTTCGGCATTTTCAGCGTAGTAGCGACAGACCCAGGCGCATTTTTCCGCTTCGCTGACAGCGGCTTTAATCGGCTTGCCCATTTCCGTCGACATCAGCTTGCCGAGCTCATGTTTGTCGCTTTCAAGGATCTCCGCCGCACGCTGCATCATGCGCGAGCGATCGGCGAACGGCGTGTGACGATAGTCGCGAAACGTGTCTGCTGCGAGTTGAAGTTTCTCTTCGATCTGCGTTGCTGATAAGGCCGGGAAAGTTTTTAGAGTTTCACCCGTAGCCGGATTGATTGATGCTATTGCCATGATGGGGTAATTATAGTTGCATGTCTGAAGCTCAAAAAGCCCAACTCGACCGCTTCGGCGTCGCCGCTGCGTTGCAGGAGATCGCGCAGTTGATGGAGTTGAAGGGCGGTCAATTTCGTTTCAAAGCAAAAGCCTACAACGCAGGCGCCCGCGCGATTCAAGGCGTCGCCAATCTCGATCAGCTCGTCAAAGAAGATCGTCTCACGACGCTACCACGCATCGGCGACGCACTCGCTTCTCAAATCAAGCAACTCTATCTCACTGGCGAGTCTTCAGTTTTGAACGGACTGCGCAAAGAGTTTCCGGCCGGCGTGGTCGAACTTTCAACTGTACCGGGATTGAGCATCGAGAAAATCAAGCAACTCAACGAACTGGGAATCAGTTCCATCGCGCAGCTCAAGGCCGCCGCCGAAACCGGCCGCCTGCAACAGCTAAAAGGCTTTGGACCAAAAACTGAGGAGCGACTGCTCACCCAGATCGCGAACCCAGTCAAGAAAACGAAGCGGCGCCTGCATCTTCATCACGCGTGGAGCACTGCGGATCAGGCGATTGAGTATCTCAAAACGATCGACGGAGTCGTCGACGTTAGCGTTGCCGGTTCGTTGCGTCGTTGGGAAGAGACGATTGGGATCGTCGATCTGGTTGCGAGTTCGAAAAAGCCGGCCGCAGTTGTAGAACAGTTCCTGCGCTTTCCGCTCATCTTGTCGAGCCAGTCGGATGGTCCAAACGAGTGTGTCGCGCAGTTCGCCGACGGCGCGCCGGTGTCGCTTACGGTGGTGACGCCGAAGGAGTTTGCCGTGTCGCTTTTTGTTAGGACGGGATCGGAAGCGCACGTCGAAAAAGTAATGGAGCAGGCGGCGCGGAAGAAGAAAGGTTTGGCGCGTTCGCCGCGCAGCGAAGAAGAGATCTACAACCACCTCGGCATGGCTTACATCCCGCCGGAGTTGCGCGAGAACGAAGGTGAGATTGAAGCGGCACTCGCGAAAAAACTGCCTGACGATCTGGTGACTGAGGCGGACGTGAAAGGCATGGTCCATTGCCACACGACTTATTCCGACGGCATTCACACGCTCGAAGCGATGGTGCGCGGCGCTGAAGAGATGGGAATGAAGTACATCACGATCACGGACCATTCGCCCACGGCGATCTATGCGAACGGGCTGAAGGTGGACAGGTTGAGACGCCAGTGGGACGAGATCGACGAGGTGCAGGAAAAAGTCTCGATCAAAATCCTGCGCGGTACTGAATCGGATATCGTTGCTGACGGACATCTCGACTATCCGGATGATGTGCTCGAGAAGTTTGACGTGATCGTGGCCAGCATTCACGCGCGTTACAAAATGGATTCGGCGAAGATGACGGAGCGGATCACGAAGGCGATGCGTTATCCAGTGTTCAAAATTTGGGGACACGGGCTGGGACGATTGCTGCAACGGCGGCCGCCGTTTGAGTGTGACGTTGAGCGCATTCTCGATGTGATTGCGGAGTCGCAGGCGGCGATCGAGATCAATGGCGATCCGTACCGGCTCGACCTGGAGCCGCGCTGGGTGCGCGAGGCGCGCAAGAGGAAGATCAAGTTTGTCATTTCAACCGACGCGCATTCAGTGAAAGCGATGAACAATGTGAAGTATGGGGTCGCGATGGCGCGCCGCGGTTGGGTCAGGCGCAAAGAAGTTCTCAACACCCTCAATACGGCCGCGTTCGCGAAAGCCGTCAAACCAGTCTAACCACGGATTACACGGATTTAGGACGGATTAGTGCTTCTCCGCGCTAATCCGGCCTTGATCCGTGTAATCTGTGGTCCGGTTTTACGTTGCATGTGGGCGGCAGGTTGGGATTCTTCGCTTCGTAGTTCTTGATCTCCTGCTCGAATTTGGTCTTTGCCTTTTCTCGTTCGTCATCGCCAAACAAAGCAGCATCGCCCTCCTCGCGAGTTACTTGTGCGCGGAGACGCCGCGCAGCGTTTAGGATCTTCTGACGCAGATCGCGATCTAGATCGATGATGTAAACGGCTGTCGTCCGACCGGCAGGCACCAACGTTCGAAACGGGATCCCGGCGCGCTCCAGTCCATTTGCAAGCGCAACAAAATTTGACGCGCGCCTTCGTAGGCGTAACGTGTAAAGATCTGCTGAACCCTTCGGTCGCGGGTGAAAGTAGATCACGTACTTCTGTTCAGCATCGCGTCCCATGCGCGCGAGAACATAGCGAAGTGTCGGCCGATCACTTTTAACCCGCAGCATGACGGAGTGTTCGGCGCCATCGCTCCAGGATCCCAGTGCTTTGAATGCGCGAATTCTGGTCCTCACGACGCAACTCAAGTTGATCGCTCTCGCGCGTAACTGTACCTCTTCGGGCGAGTTCATCCCCTTGATCGCTTCTTCGAGTTTCAAATCAGTCTTTGTGTTCGGACTGACAAACCCGTAGTTGAACGACTTCTCCGACTGCTGCGCGGAGATCGCGGTGGTCCAACCGAGCAGCAGGACAAGTAAAAAGGATCGTGACGCCGAGAATCGATTTGTCATAGAATGGCGCAACCTTAATCCTCATCAAGGAGACAAATCAATGCAACGAAGAACCCTCACCGAACTCGCCAATAATCCTGACTTAATTTCAGGTATTTACAACTATTGCGATCGTTGGTGTGAACGGTGTCCTTTAACCTCACGTTGTCTGGTCTATGCGACCGAGCAGGAAGACGACGATTCACCCGAGAGCCGCGACGTTCGCAATGAAGCATTCTGGCGAAAACTCGGTGCTATTTTTCTTGAAACGCGCGAAATGGTTGTTGAGTGGGCCAGAGAGGCACGCGTCGATCTTACCGGGCCTGCGGAGGGAGAAGAAAAACGATCTCACCGGAGAAGACAACTCATCGACAATCATCCGCTCGCGAAATCCGGCAAGAAGTACGCGAATGCAGCCAGTGACTGGTTTCGCGAGTTTGATCAAACGATTGAGATCAGCGATCTACGCGCCACGGAAAACGAACGCGAACACCTGGAAGATGCGCGCGAAGTGATTCAATGGTATCAGTATCAAATCGCGGTCAAGACAATACGGGCGCTCTCAGGCCGGCGAGAGGAAGAAGATCCGGAATTGGCTGATTTTCCGAAGGATTCCGACGGCTCGGCAAAGGTCGCGCTGATTGGTATCGATCGCTCGATTGCAGCGTGGCGGCTGATGCAACTATCGTTGCCCGAGCGCGCCGACTCGATCGTGACGTTGATTTTACAGCTCGAACGTTTGCGTTATCGTTTGGAAAACGGGTTTCCGCAGGCGCGACGTTTTATCCGGCCTGGATTCGATGGATAAACAAAAACCGCGGATGAACACGGATTATTAACAGATGGATGAGAATTGTCTGTTTTGTCGAATTGTGTCTGGCGAGGTGCCGGCAACTGTAGTTTACGAAGATCAGCAGTCGCTGGCATTCCTCGATCATCGTCCCCTGTTTCACGGTCACACTTTACTGGTGCCGCGAGAACATGTGGAAACACTCGGCGATCTGCCGGCGCCGCTCGTCGGTCCTTATTTCGAGGCTGCGCAACTGTTGAGTCGTGTAGTTCAAGCAGCGCTCGATGCCGAAGGAACTTTTGTCGCGATGAATAATCGTGTGAGTCAGAGTGTGCCGCATTTGCACGTGCACGTAGTGCCGCGACGAAAGAAGGACGGCTTGAAAGGCTTTTTCTGGCCGCGCACAAAATACAAAGGCGAAGAAGAAATGAAAGCAGTGCAAAGCAAGATCGTTGCAGCGCTCAAGAAAATCAAGAAGTAAAAAATTATCGTCGAAATAAAACACAAAAAAAGTTGCTCTAAAAATCCTGTAGGAGTATAAACCCCCTGTCGCGAGGGTTGCGGCCTTCGAGACCGAACAAGGGATCGGCAATCGGTGCGGTGACGCCCGAACGAGAGAAGAGACAGGCGGCTGTTGATTCTATTGACGCCCTGATCGAAGCCGAAAGGCTTAGCTAGAGAAGGTTGCGAGACTTTCTCGAGCCATTCGAATAAAAACGAATGGCACCCGGAGGCAAGGACCCGCCGAAGGGAGCAAAGCGGCTCAACGAAAGTTGAGCTTCGTTGCCGGAGCGTAACCGGCGGTGGAGGAAAAGCCACCACAACAAAAACCTAAAGGCACCGTGTTCTTCGGAACGCGAGGATTGTGAAAATGATTCGTGTGCTGACCGGCGATTGACTGACCGCCAGTTGATCATCGGGATACAAATTGGCGACTTGAGTGTGTACATGCTCTTGTTGCCATCTTATAGGTAGCTTCGGCTAACTATAGGAAAACGGATTGCGCTGCTTTCAGCTTGCTGGATGCAGCGCATTTCGTTTTTAAATCCGCCCGTTCCAATCTCTGTTCGTCCGTGGCCCGATTCCGAAATTTTTGTTAGATTACCCGCTTCCAAAAACAGAAAAGTTTCTCCCCGCATTGCTTCCACTTCTTTAAGGAGATGACCCAGATGACTGAAGCACGAATGCAAGAGGTACCCGAATACAAACCAGGTACGTTCTGTTGGGTTGAGTTGGGAACAATTGATAGTCCGGCCGCCAAAACTTTTTACACCCAACTCTTCGGCTGGGAATATGAAGACCATCCAATGGGGCCCGGCATGGTCTATACAATGCTCAAGCTCAACGGCAAAGACGTCGGTGCACTTTACGAATTGATGCCGGAGATGAAGGCGCAGGGAGTTCCACCTCACTGGCTTAGTTACGTCTCCGTCAACAATGCTGACGAGACGGCGGAAAAGGCGAGAGCTGCAGGCGCGACGCTAATGAAAGAACCGTTCGACGTTATGACTGAGGGCCGCATGGCCGTGATCCAGGATCCCACTGGCGCTGTCTTTGCGATTTGGCAAGCTATAAATCACAAAGGATCCGCGGCGCGCATGGTTCCGAACTCCGCTTGCTGGAACGAACTAGGCACAAACGATACAAAGAAAGCAGGAGAGTTTTATTCGAACGTCTTTGGTTGGTCCCAGGAAGGCTTCGGGGCGAGTTCGATCGAATACACAGTTTTCAAAAACGGCGATCAGGGCGTGGGCGGCATGTATCAGATCACGCCGGAAATGGGACCGATACCGCCACACTGGCTCGTTTACTTTGCCGTCGACGATTGTGATGCGAAGGTCCAGCAAGCGACTGAGCTTGGGGCCAAAGTAATGAAGCCGGCAGAGGACATTCCGGGAGTCGGACGCTTTGCAATCCTGATCGATCCGCAGGGGGCGGCGTTCGCACTGCTCAAACCGCAGCCACAATAGTTTCAAAAGGCAAAGCCACAAAGAGGCACAAGAAGCACAAAATGATTGGTCCAGGTTTTGTGCTTTTTGTGCTTTATTGTGGCCTGAAAATATGAAAGCGCGTCTCGTTTGGCTCGTACTCTGCGGCATTTGGGGATCAACCTGGCTGTTCATCAAGCTGGGTCTCGCCGATCTTCCGCCATTCACGTTTGCCGGCATCAGGTTTGTAATCGCGTGCGTGATTCTATTCGCATTGATTCGAATCCGGCGTTTGCAACTACCTCACAGCCGCGCTGATTGGATCCTGTTAGTCGTCACTGGAATTCTTTCGTTTGGATTCAACTACGGTTTGGTCTTTTGGGGAGAGCAGTACGTGTCTTCCGGTCTCGCCGCTCTTTTGCAAGCGACGATTCCCGCGTTCGGATTAGTCTTCGCACACTTCCATCTGCCTGGTGAACGACTGAGTTGGTCCAGGATGGGCGGTGTCATACTTGGAGTGTGTGGCGTTGGAGTAGTTTTTTCCAATCAACTCGCGATTGCCGGTCGCCAGGCCGTGGCGGGTTGCGCGGGTCTGATTTTCGGTTCGATGTGCGCGGCCTATGCGAATGTGCTGGTGAAAACGTACGGCAAACATCTCGATCCGGCGATACTCTCGGCTGGTCAGATGTCGGTTGGTCTACTGCTACTTTTTGCAGTTGGCATCCCGCTGGAGGGGAATCCTTTGTACTTTCACTGGACACCGATGGCTTTTATCGCTCTGCTCTATCTGGCGGTCGTCGGTTCTGTGATTGCGTTTTTGCTTTACTACTGGCTGGTGCTGAATATGGCCGTCACCAACTCGATGATGATCGCGCTGGTCACACCGGTTGTCGCAGTGATTCTCGGAATGATTGTTTTAGACGAGGAGATCGGCTGGCGCACACTGCTCGGCGGCGCAATGATCATTACCGGCATTGCTTTCATCGTCTTATATCGCCGCAGATCCTGATGCGCGTTGATCCGCGGCTAAATCAAATCCTGAACTCCTCGAACCTGCGCCGCGAGATAAGCTTCGATTGCAAACTCGACGAGCGGTGCTTCATCCGGTGAGTAGTACTCGGGTAGACGGCGCAATTGACTGATCTGAGGAGACAGCAACCAGAAGCCACCGATGTCAGCTCCGAATTGATTGTGGACCGCGAGCTCGAGCGCAGTGCCATGCACGACGCGCAAGTACTTCGCCGAAGCAGCATCGAGATTGACCGTGCAATCGGTCAGCGCAAACCCGACAAACTCCACCTCACGCTGCGGCATATTTACGAATTAAACCTCTCACGACACCCTGGATCTGAATCCGTTCCGGCGTCTTGATGAAGAGTGGTTTGAACTGCGGGTTGGCCGGCTCGAGACGGATAAACTCAGGTTCGCGATAAAACTTCTTCACCGTCGCATAATTGCCGTCGATCAGAGCGACAACCACCTGGCCGTTTTCGGCAGTCTGTTGTGACGCAACGATGAGGACGTCGCCGTCCTCAATGTTTTCCTCGATCATCGAATCCCCACGCACACGCAGGGCGAAAGTGCGGCCGCGTCCCTGCATGTCTTTCGGCACAGAGACGGTGTCGTGGCGGAGAATTGCTTCAATTGGCTGGCCGGCAGCTACTGTACCCAGCAAAGGAATCTCGGTGTCATCGTCGTCATCACCACCCTTTTGTTGCACGATCTGAATCCCCCGGCTGACGTTCGGAATGCGTTTGATTAATCCCTCCCGCTCCAGGGCCACAAGGATGGCGTGAACGCTGGCAGGCGATTTCATCTGAAACTGCGCCCCGATCTCCGCAATGGTGGGTGGTTCGTGGTTCGACTCGATAACGCGCCGGATGAACTCATAAACTCGTCTTTGTTTGGCCGTGACTGGCATAAACGTCCCCTTTACCTGCTCGAAAATAATTTTCGTTGACAACCGAAAATCTGGCGAACATTCTCGAACATATGCGGCGCGACGTCAAGTAGTTTTTTCAGGGTCGAGACGGTGGCGCGGGGGAGACCGTTGCCGTTTTGGTTCTGAATCGTCGCGCCGTGACTCTAGCCCGGTGATCAATTGTGCCCCTCATCGTCCGGATTTGAACGGCTTCTGGACCTTGGCGAATTGAACACCACCACCGGGCTAAAGCCACGGCGCGACTGAAGCGCTACTTGATGACCTTCGCGAGTTTTTTGAGGTCGTCGATAAAGAGTCGCAGCTCGAGATGGCGCGTTTCATCATCGGGAGCACGAAGGATTGAGGAGGGATGTACGGTGGCCATGACGTAGGGTGCAAGGGTTGAGGGAATAAATTCACCGCGTTGTTTTGTCACGCGAAACTGTGGTCCGAGCAGAGACTGGGCAGCTGTCGCGCCGAGCGCAACAATTACGTCGGGTTTGACGACGGCAATCTCGGCTTCGAGCCAGGGACGGCACGCGCCGATTTCCGCTGAGTTGGGTTTCTTGTGGATCCGGCGTTTGCCGCGCGGTTCCCATTTGAAATGTTTGACAACATTGGTGACGTAGGTTTGTTCGCGATCGATGCCGGCTTCTTCGAGGGCGTTATCCAGCAAGCGTCCGGCGGGGCCGACGAAAGGTTTGCCGGTCAGATCTTCTTCGTTACCCGGTTGCTCGCCGACGAACATGACTTTTACTCGCCGGGCGCCTTCGCCGAAAACGGTTTGCGTTCCTTTTTTCCAAAGGTCGCAGGCACGGCAATCGGCTGCGGCGCTTCTGAGCGACGAGAGCGTTGGTCGCGGTGGAATTAAAGCCTGTGCCGCGCTGTCGGAAGATTTGCGTCTCGGCATTGTGATCGATTTTCTGGGCAAATGTCCTGCGTTTCTCTGCTGTCCGAGAGAAACGCAGGATGTGCAGAGAGAATTCTAAACATGAAAGCAGCATTCTCAAAAGCAGAACTCGAGTCTGAAATCGCCAGTCGTTTTGGCGATGTATTCAAGGTCCATGAAAAGTCTGTGGTCGAGACTCTCGCCACAGGCATTCCGGAGATCGACGCGTTAACAGGCGGCCTGCCGCGTGGAGCTATCAGTGAAATCTTTGGACCAGCGTCGTCGGGCCGTACCAGTCTGATGTATTCAATGCTTGCTTATGCCACCACGCACGAAGAGACGTGTGCCCTCGTTGATACGAACGATGCCTTTGCCCCCGCGGCCGCCGCTGCCGCCGAGATAGATTTCGATCGTTTGCTTTGGGTCCGCGGCGCCGGCGATCTCGAGCACGCTTTTAAAGCCACGGATCTCTTGTTACATGCCGGCGGGTTTGGCCTGGTGATACTCGATATAGGCGACGTCGCGGGAAAGGACACGCACCGGATCATTTCGTCATGGTGGTATCGCTTTCGCCATACGGTGGAAGATAGACCAACAGTATTAACGGTAATTTCAGAAGAAGCCTGTACCAAGTCATGTGCTGCACTTACGCTGGGGTTGAATGGAGTAGCGGAATGGTCACGAGCTAATGCCGAGTCGCGCGCGGCAGTTCAGTTCGTAAGACCAGCCAATGTGTTGCCGATGCGAAAGCAAATGCCCGTCAACCGGGCACCGCTTACCCACGGAAATCTGTTGCGCCGCAACACGGTAAAAGTTAATCGCCAGCGTCCCCTTTCTCCCTCGCTGAATGAAAGCCAATTCCAGGCTCACCAGCACATTTAATCTTCGGAAAATTTTCGTCAATTTTCGATTTATCGTGTTTGCGTGTATTCATGCACAACAAATTCCGGCCAACCTCTCGCTGCCGGAGTTTGCCTATAACTTTTCACCCGTGGTGGAGCAGGCACGGGGCGGCACAGTCGTCATAGACGTGGACGGGTGTGAGCTTTTATTTGGCTCCGCTTATCAACTCGCAAATGAAATCGCTTCGCGAGCAAAAAAATCCCGGATCCATGGCGGCCTGGAAAGCACAGTCAGTATCGCCATCGCCGCAAATCCCGACGCCGCCATTCACGCCGCCACTCGCCTGCCAGGAGTCACCTTCGTCTCACCCGGCGAAGAGCTAACTTGCCTCGGAGAGTTTCCCATCGACCACCTCGACTATTCGCTGGTTAGCATCGAGAAAAAAGTTGCGGATGAGATCCTCGAGACACTAAAGCTCTGGGGCATTCGCACCTTTGCCGATTTCGCCGCACTTCCCGTCGCCGGTGTTTCCGAGCGTTTGGGACAGGCCGGAGTGAGACTGCAACAACTCGCCGCGGGTAAAACCGAGCGACACTTAAAGGTCAAACAGCCCGCGCCTGTTTTTATGTATTCGATTGAGATCGAACACGGCCTTACCGAACTCGAGCCCCTCTCATTTGTTTTGGCGCCCCTCCTGCATCAACTCTGCGCCGCTTTGAATGCCTATGCACTGGCTACGAACGAATTGTGTGTGGTGATGCAACTGGAAGATCACACCACACATGAACGCAAGCTGACTCTGCCTCACCCAATGCGCGACCACAAAGTGTTTCTGAAATTGTTATTGCTCGACACGGAGATGCACCCGCCCGCGGCAGCCGTAAAGTCAGTTTCAATTACCTGTGAGCCGGTGAAGCCGCGCGTGTTGCAGAACGGATTGTTTGTGCCGCTCGCTCCGGCGCCCGACAAACTCGAACTCACACTCGCGCGACTGGCGAAACTCGTCGGCGAGCAAAACATCGGTTCCCCAGCCTTGCTCGATACGCATCGTCCCGACGCGTTCACCTTGAAACGTTTCACGCTCACAACTAAATCGGACTCGCGTAAGCGGCGAAGAGGAGTTTCGCAGTTTGCGATTCGCAATTCGCAATTGGCCATGGGGTTCCGGATGTTCCGTCCGCCGCTGCGCGCGATAGTTCAAGCCGACCAGGGTTGGCCCGCGCAGATCAGCGCGTGGAGTAAGCAACGGAGTGTTTATGGGAAAGTGGTCAACCTCGCTGGTCCATGGAGAACTATGGGTGATTGGTGGCGCGACGATCGTTGGGCGCGAGACGAGTGGGACGTGACGATCGAGCGCTCCGGCCAGCAAGCCGTGTATCGCGTTTATCGAGAGCTGAAAACCGATACCTGGTTTGTGGAAGGGAACTACGATTGAAGCCACAAAGAGGCACAAAAAGGACTCGCCACAAAAAGGCACAAAAAGGCACAAACAATTCATTTGTGTTTTTTGTGCCTTTTGGTGGCAGGTGAACAATGTCTACGTATGTTGAGCTGCACGCGCGGTCGGCTTTTAGTTTTTTAGAAGGCGCGTCTGTGCCTGAAGAATTGATTGCGGCCGGCGTTGAGTTGCAAATACCCGCGATGGCTTTGCTCGATCGCGATGGAGTTTATGGCGCGCCGCGGTTTCACCTCTCCGCCAAGAAGAATGACATCAAGGCCCACATCGGCGCCGAGATAAGCGTCCGGATTCCAAAAACCAAAGTTCAAAAATCTGCTGTTTGTTCGATTCCTGTTCTGGTGCAAGATCGTACCGGTTACCAGAATCTTTGTCGCCTGATCACGTTGATGAAACTGCGTGTACCCAAACACGCAAAACCGGGTGAGTGTGTGGTCACCTCCGAAGAGTTCGCGGCGCATGCCGAAGGGTTGATCTGTTTGACCGGCGCATTTGATGGACCAGTTGCGACTGTGCTCAGCCCGAGAGACGCAGAGAACACAAACAACGCACAACGAATAACCGAGTGGCTGATCGATCTGTTTGGTAAAAACAACGTGTACGCCGAATTGCAGCGCCACTTCGATCGCAACGAGGAAGCTCGCAATCATTTAGTGATTGAACTTGCACGCCGCAATCATCTGCCTTTACTCGCGACGAACGGCGTGTGTTACGCCATCCCCGCGCGCCGTGAAGTGTCTGACGTCTTCACCTGCATTCGCAATCACGTGCGACTGGAAACTGCCGGACGCCTGCTGGCGCAAAACTCAGAGCGGTATCTGAAGTCAGGCGCCACGATGGAAAAGCTCTTTGCGGATCTGCCGGAAGCAATCGCAAATACCTCTGAACTTTCATCCCGATTGAAGTTCACGCTCGAAGATCTCGGGTACGAGTTTCCGAAATATCCGACACCGCCGGGCGAAACAATGACTTCTCTCTTGCGCAAGATCACGGAAGCAGGCGCACGCTCGCGCTATACGGGCGCGAATGATGCACCCACTTACGACGAGGCGCGCCCGCAGCTCGAACGCGAGTTGAAGCTGATCGAAAAACTCAAGCTCGAAGGTTATTTTCTGATCGTTTGGGACATCGTCCAGTTTTGTCGCAAACAAGGCATCCTGATCCAGGGACGCGGATCGGCGGCAAACAGCGCGGTCTGTTATTCATTGGGGATTACAGCCGTAGATCCAATCGGCATGGACTTGCTGTTCGAACGGTTCCTTTCTGAAGAACGAGGCGAATGGCCCGACATCGATCTCGACCTGCCAAGCGGAGATCAACGTGAGAAAGCCATTCAATACGTTTACGAACGGTACGGAAAACTCGGCGCGGCCATGACCGCGAACGTTATTACCTATCGAGGACGCTCGGCTGCGCGTGAAGTCGGCAAGGCGTTGGATTTCGATGAAGAAACGCTTTCACGACTGGCCGCCCTCGTCCACACGTGGGAATGGAAAGATCCAAACGACTCCAGCGAGCGCCAGTTTCGCGACGCGGGCCTCGATCTGCGCCATCCGCGCATCAGGAAATTCTTTCAGCTTTATCAAATGGTGCAGGACCTGCCTCGCCACCTGGGCCAGCATTCGGGCGGAATGGTGATCTGCCAGGGGCAGCTCGATTCGATCGTTCCGCTCGAGCCTGCGGCCATGCCCGGCCGTGTAGTGGTCCAATGGGACAAAGAGGATTGCGCGGACCTGGGATTGATCAAAGTAGACTTACTGGGGCTTGGAATGATGGCGGTCCTGGAAGATTCGATCACATTGATTCGCGATTCCTATGGCGAAGAAGTTGATCTGGCCCATCTGCCGCAAAACGACGCGGCAGTTTATGAGGCGCTGCAAAATGCCGACACGATCGGAATGTTCCAGGTTGAAAGCCGGGCGCAGATGTCATGCCTGCCGCGACTGCGACCGGCGACTTTTTACGACATCGTGGTCCAGGTGGCTATCATTCGTCCCGGCCCGATCGTCGGAAACATGGTCCATCCCTATCTGAAACGCCGGCAGGGCAGAGAGCAGGTGACTTACGCGCACCCGCTTTTGGAGCCAATCCTGAAACGAACACTTGGCGTGCCGCTGTTTCAAGAGCAGTTGTTGAGGATGGCGATGGTGTGTGCCGGTTTTACCGGTGGCGAAGCGGAAGAGTTGCGCCGCGCTTTTGGCTTCAAACGTTCGGAAGCGCGCATGAAAGCGATTGAAGTAAAACTGCGGCAAGGGCTGACGCGAAATGGAGTCACCGGAAAAACTCAGGAAGAGATCGTGCAGGCCATCAGCTCGTTTGCGCTTTACGGTTTTCCGGAATCGCACGCCGCAAGTTTTGCCCTGATAGCTTATGCGAGTGCCTATCTGAAATGTAATTACCTGGCGGCGTTTACGGCGGCGATACTCAACAACCAGCCGATGGGGTTTTATCAACCTTTCACGCTCATCAAAGATGCGCAGCGCCATGGATTGAAGGTCCTGCCGATCGATGTTACCTGCTCGGATTGGTTGTGCACGCTCGAGAAGGAAGACGGCGCGCCCGTGCTCCGTCTGGGACTGAGATACGCGAAGGGTTTGAGCCAGCAGTCGGGAGAGGCGATTGTTCGCGCGCGACTCGCACGCGGTTTCGCCGGTATTGATGACTTGCGTAATCGCGTGCCTGAACTGCGCAAAGATGAAATGAGAAAGTTGGCCGCGATCGGTGCGTTGAACTTTATTCAGGATGTTGGTGCGCCAAAGTCGGGAGGCAGAAAAACAAAGACGCATCGTCGCGACGCGTTGTGGCAAGTGGAACGTGTGACGCGTGCGCCGGGGAAACTCTATGAGGAGTTGCTCGAGCAGGACGGCAATTCACCTTTGCAGCAGATGGGATTACTGGAGCGAGTGGACGCGGATTTTCGTGGGACGGGACTGACGATTGGGAAGCACCCGGTTGCTTATTATCGAAGCGAGCTGGACAAGCTCAAGGCGTTGAAAGCGATCGATATCCGCCGCCTGCGCGATGGCGCCACCGTGCGTGTAGCCGGCTGGGTGATTGTTCGCCAGCGGCCGGGCACGGCAAAAGGATTTATGTTTTTGACTCTCGAAGACGAGACAGGAGTGAGCAACATAATAGTTACGCCGCAACTATTCGAGCAGTACCGGCTCGAGCTGGTCGATCATCCGTTCCTCTTGATCGAGGGAGTATTGCAAAACCAGGATAACGTGATCTCAGTGAAGGCGCGCCACGTCCAGCCACTTTCCTTTACCGTCACCAGCGCCCCCTCCCACGACTTTCATTAGCCACAAAGCCGCAAAGAAAGAATTAGCCACAAAAAGGCACAAAAGGCACAAAAACAGATTAAGCCTTAAAAACAAAAGAGACATTACGAATTGCCTTGAGGCGTGGTCTACTCGGTTGATTTTGTGCTTTTTGTGCCTTTTTGTGGCTAGAGCTTTTTTGTGGCTAGGCGGGGCGGGCGGCGTGGCGCGGAGGGGATTCCAAGAGACCTTGAACGATCTGTGCTACTTGCGAGAGAGGTTTGGGTTTTCTCAGGAATGCATCTGCGCCGCAACGCCTCGCCTCCTCTTCGATCTCCGGCGAACCGTAAGCGGTCAGCACAATGATTCGCGCTTGAGGATTGTGTTCCCTGACCATCCTGATCATGTCGAGCCCGTCATGATTGCTGGTCATCGTGAGGCGCAGGTCCTGGATAACGACCTTGTAGTTAGTGGCCCCGAGGAGCTTCTCCGCTTCTTCCACTTCAGAAGCCGTATCAACCTTGTATCCCTGCAAAGAAAAGTATTCGCTCATCGAGAAGCAGATCGACTCTTCGTCATCGACGACCAGTAAACGCGGCATCGGCAACTCGGGTTTCTCTTCTCGCCCGGCCCATAACTGTCTCAACTTACCTGAGACTCTTTTGAGCGTTCCGAATCGGCTTTGCTTCACAGGGCACACTGAAACAGTAACGTTTTTAAGAGCAAACTGATTGTCGCGAGGGTGGATACCAGGAGCACGTGCGCCCTGTTGCGCAGAAGCAGCACGCGCATCATGCGGAAAGTGATACTACTAATGCTCCCTTCAACTCATCGTCTATCTCCGCACCGATAGAACGATGAGGTGAGGGCAGCAGTCGCTAAATTAACCGCCGCCCAACCCGGAGCTATATAGCTATGGCGGCGCGCACATTGGGTCTTTGTGCGCCCGATCCATTCATTCGGCCTGAAATACTTTGCGAAGCCGGTTTGGTGATGATGTAGAGCAGAACTTCGCACACCTCACGTGTGCCAGTCCCAATCGTGTTTCCCTTTTCATCCTGCAGGGCATAAATCCGCCCGTTCGCGTCCAGGGGAAAAATCATTGGTTCAGCGTACATTCGTTGAACTCCTCTTTACCCGGGCTCGAAGACAGATCCGCACTAGCTGTTCAAACCGGTCAAGTTGGGCGCTCCTCATGTATGAGGCGCCCATTTAATCATGACACCCAGTTGAAGGTTGATGTTTCCACAGCCACGGAGCAAATGCAGCTGTGGAAACACAGTTATCGGTTAGTACTTCAGAAATAGTTTGAAAGTAGAACTTCTTCCACTATTTCTTTTTGAAACGCCGGCGCAAACCGGCAGCGGTGCCGATTAGCCCTGATCCCAGCAACAGCATGCTCGTGGGTTCAGGAACTTCACCGATGTCACCACCACCAAGTCGAACCTGTCTCACATCCTGGAAGGTCGCGCCATTGATGGCGGTCAAGCTGATCGATGTCATCAGTTGCCCGTTGATAGCCGTGACCGTGAAGAAGTTCTGGCCATTGGCATCGACCGTGAAATCATCTTCAAAGAAACCGCCGTTGATATTGACACCTTCAACGTGAATCACGACCGAACCAGAGGTTGCGGCGTTTATGTTGAACACTGCACGAGTGAATGTGTCATTGTTAGCTAAACCGAAGGTGAGCTGGGTTAATGGGGAGTTTCCAGTTCCTCCGCTGACCGTAGCTTGGCCAGATGGATTAGCATTAAGCAATCCGCTGCCACTCGACGAAGTAAAGTTGACCAGCAGGTTGCTTGGGCCAACTGTACCCGTGACGGTGGTAACGTTTGTTGCCGGATTAAGCAGGACATTATCGGTGCCTTGATTGTTGACGCCTGTGACGACAACAATGTCGGCCTTTGCCGTACCTGCGACAACGCCAACGATTGCGAAGACCGCTAGCGCAAGTACAAATTGTTTGAGAGACCCAAATCGGGACATTTCAATTGCTCCTTGTTCTCTGACTCCCGAATAGGGAGACCTTTTCGATGCGTAAATTGTGGGAGGCTTGACGTCAGCAGAGCCACACGGGGCAAGTGCACGCTCTAATCAGCTCAGCCAAGATTGCTCGGAGAACTACCCGAGAAACATACGTATGTTTGGCACGTGCCCCTTCCTCAGCAAACACCGGGCCACCAACCTTGGTAAGTCTTACAAAGGCAAAAGCTTAGGTAATGTTAGAGTGAATTTGTGCTCGGCCTGAGAGCTAGACGCCAGCCGGTCTGAGATTCAGACTCAATTCTAGACTTTGGACGGTTGGATCTGGTGCTTCTTAATCTTCTGATAAAGCGAGCTTCGCGGAATGCCGAGGCGCTTGGCAGCCCTCTCGACCCGGCCGCGTTCCTCCTGAAGAACCCGTTCGATGTGCTGTTTTTCGAGTTCCTGGAGAGTCAGACTCGAGTCGAGAAAAGGCGTGCCGACCTGCGTGTGCCCATCGAAGTGAAGATCGTTGAGGGTGATAGTTTTCTGGTCGCTAAGCAAGACTGCGCGTTCGATTACGTTACGAAGTTCGCGGATGTTGCCTGGCCACGAATACGACTGTAATGCCTGAATGCAATTCTGGTCCAATCTCGTTTCGCCGCGGCCCAAGTCTGCTGAGACCTTATTAAGAAGGTATTGGGCCAACGTCGGGATATCTTCGATCCGCTCACGGAGAGCTGGGAACGAAAGCGGGATCGTGCTGATGCGAAAATAGAGATCGTCGCGAAAGCGCTTTTCTCTGACGAGCTGTCCGATGTCCTGGTGTGTCGCGGCAATCAGCCTTACATCCACTTGACGATCTCTAACGTCGCCCAAACGTCTGAAGCGTTTTTCTTCGAGGACCTTCAACAGCTTCGGTTGGATCTGAAGATCGACGTCGCCGACTTCGTCGAGAAAGATCGTTCCTCGATGAGCCACCTCGAACAGTCCCTGCTTTGAAGCGGTCGCACTCGTAAACGCGCCTTTTTCGTGACCGAAGAGTTCTGTTTCCAGCAGCTCGCGCGTGAGTCCGGCGCAGTTCAGATCGACAAAAGCCTCGTCAGCACGAGGACTGTTCTCGTGGAGCCAGCGCGCCAGCACGCCTTTCCCTGTTCCCGTTTCACCCAGGATCAAGACCGGACTTTCAGTGGAAAGGATCTTTCTGGCTTGATCCGCGAGGTTGCGAATGGCGGCGCTGGTGCCGATAAACGGATCGATTGCCTGCCGCACTTGTCGAGACTTACTTGCGAGTTGTTTGTGATAGTTGCGCTGCTTCTGAAGTAAACGTTGGAGAATGACGAGCAATGTGGGAAGCTCGAGCGGTTTGGTGAGGAACTGTTCCGCGCCTTCTTTGATCGCTCTTACTGCAAGATCGATCGATCCATGCGCCGTCAAAACCAGCAGGGGGATTCCCGCGTCGATCTCTCTCAAACGTGGGAGCAGATCCAGCGCGGTGCCGTCCGCCAGCATGTAGTCGGCGATGACGATGTCCGGGCGGGAGGTGCGAAACAGGTGCTGCGCGTCCTGGCAGCTCTCAGCTTCTTCGATCTCGTAACCGTGCTGTTCCAGGAAATCACGGATACCAAATCTGACTCCCGACTCATCATCGACAACCAAGACCTTGTTCCTGGACATTAAGCATCTCCCTCAACTGGTATGGGAAACCTCGCTATCATACAGGCGCCTCCTCCGGGATTATTGCCCGCGATCAGTTTTCCTCCGTGTTCCTGCATGATGCGCTGGGCGATGGCCAGGCCGAGTCCGGTCCCGCCGCGGCGCTTCGAAAAGAACGGTTCGAATATCTTTGGTAAATCTTCAGCCAGAATGCCGGCCCCCGAATCCCTGATCGCACACTGGACCCACTCCTGGTTCCCGTCCACGATCTTCTCCGTTTCGATAGTGACTGAAGAATTGGCCGGTGAATGCTGAATGGCATTTTCGATCAAGTTTACAAAAACTTTGGAAAGCCGGCGTCGATCGATTCTGATCTTCGGCAAAGACTCTTCGATCCTGCTTTCGAGATTTACGTGGGCCACCTCCGAGGCCGGCGTACAGGCGCGGATGGAACGGGAGACCATCTCTTCCATTGAAACCAGGTACAACTCGCCGCGAAAAGGCTTTCCGTACTCTAACAACTCTTCCATCAGAATTGTGAGTCGTCCAATTTCATCGCGCAATACATTTGTATAACGCAAGTACTCCGTGCGGTCGCTGAATCTTGTTTCGAAGGCGTCGAGTATCGATGAGATACCAAACAGCGGATTTCTGACTTCGTGTGCGACGCCTGCGACGAGCGAGCCGAGCAACGACATCATCTCACTTTGCCGTAACGATGCTTCGAGCTCGACGCGCTTCGTGATGTCCTGTGCGATCAAGATCGCGCGTTCGCCTGTCGAGCCGAACTCGTTGATGTGGTAGAGCGTGATGGCCCAGGTTTTATTGGTGGCGTCGTCTTTGACCTCTTCGGTGACTGGCGCACTGTTATCGCGAATATTCTCGAGGAGTTCGGCAGCCTTTTTCCAGGGCTGGTTTTCGCCGAGTTTACTCAGCGTGGTCCCGACAATCTTTTCCGCTTCGATACCAATGGTCTGTTCCGCCGCGAGGTTCGAACGTTTGATAGCACCCTCGAGATCGATGATGAGCACTGGAAAATCGATGGCGTTGAAGGTTTGCCGCCACTCCATTGCAGACTGTTGCAGCGACGTGTGCAGGCGCTGCTGTTTCTCATCTAAAAGCTTTCTTTCGGTAACGTCGTTGACGATCACGAGCCGGCTGTTCTTGCCGTCAAAAATGACCGGATGCGAGCTCATCTCGACGTAGATCGTCTTGCCGTCCTTTGTCTTATGACGCCACGGACTCGAGATCACGAGATCGTGAGGATCGTTTTTGATCATCAGCGTGGGAATGTCTTCATGTGGACGAATATCGTTGACGGTCATGGCGAGGAATTCGTCGCGCGTAAATCCGTAGGTGCGAGTGGCGGCTTCATTGACAGCTAAAAATGCGAGCGTGTCTTCGCGGTAGACCCAGATTGGCTGCGGTGTAGATTCAAAGAGGAGACGGTAGCGTTCTTCGGAGTCGCGCAATGCCTCCTCGAAGTGCTTTCGCTCGGTGACGTCACGAGCGAGTCCGCGAAATCCGATGGTCTCATCGAGTTTGTCCTTGATCGGAGAGACGATCAGATCCAGCCAGCGGTCCTCGCCTCCTGCCGAACGAGCCACGAACTGGTGGCGAAACTCGCGCGTGTCCTGCGGGTTGCTGAGGCTGCCCGCGAAACCATTGGTTTCGGGAATGATGCCGAACACGGAGAAGAACGAACTGCCGATGACGTCTTCCGGCTTCCGTCCGAGAAAGTTCAGTCCGGCGAGATTGATACTGGTCAACCGGCCGGCGAGATCCTGCGTAAAAATCATGTCGCTCGCTTGTTCGACGAGGTCGCGATAACTGGCTTCGAGGCGCGAACGTTCCAGCAGCCGCGACACTTTGGCGACGAGACGCGCGGCGTCGAACGGGATCTCGAGATAATCGTCGGCGCCGGCGCGGAGGCCCGCAACCACGCTGTCGGTGTCTTTTTGCAGTGCGCTGACGAGCAGAATCGGGACCGTCTGCAACTCCGAGTCAGCGCGGATCTCGCGGCAAAACTCCAAACCATTCATCCGCGGCATGGAGACGTCGCTGATCACGAGATCGGGACGTTTCTGCTTGGCGAGATTGAGAGCGTGCAAGCCGTCTTCTGCGGTCAGGACTGAGTACCCGGCTTTGTGGAGCAGGTTACTCATCAGGGTCAGTTGGTCGGGCTCGTCGTTGACAATCAGGACGGAATTGTCCTCATGGCCGTTAGAGATTTCTATCCCATCCACCAGAGCTATACCTCGATACTGTTGCCGTAATTTGGTTTGGAATACCCGGGCGAAACGGCTTACAGGCTGTGACTTATGCGATTGGGCATTAGTTGACTAGATCCCAGCGTTTAACTGGCGTTTTAAGCGGCGCAGTATATCATATGCCTCAACTCCGCCAAGGGCGGGCAGCCTACAAGGAGGCGCGCAGTAATAATTAGGAAAGCACAAAAAATGCGAACATTTCAGAAAAGTTAGTTGTGGTTTTTGTGCTCATTTGTGGCTGATGCTGCCTGGGTGCAGCGGTAAACCGAAAGCGAGTTCTTTGAATCCAAAGTTTATATTTTTACAATCGGAAGCGGAGATATGGCTATGAATAGAATTGGAAGAGGAGTAATGGCCCGAGCAAACCTATTTTTGGGCCTGTTATTGGTTGTATTTACTTTCACGTCGTGCAATGCGCAGAACAAGGCAATGAGCTTCGCACCCGCTCAGCCGGCGCCGACCGTGGCGCCTTCAGATTCGGGCGCGGTGCAGGGGTCTTATGCCGACCTGGTGAGTCGAGTTTCACCGGCCGTCGTGACCATCAGATCGACGGAACGCGTGCGCGCCGCGCAGCAGTTTCCCTTCATGGACGATCCCACGTTCCGCGAGTTCTTTGGCGATCGTTTCCGGGATCAGCAACAGCAGCCGCCCCAGCGAGTGCAGGGAGTGGGCTCCGGAGTCATCGTCAATGGCGACGGTTACATCCTGACTAACCATCACGTCGTTGACGGAGCGATCGAGATCAAAGTTGAACTAACGGACAACCGCACGTTCACGGCCAAGTTGGTTGGTTCCGACCCGCCAAGCGACCTTGCAGTTTTGAAAATCGATGCGAAAAACCTGCCGACACTCTCGCTGGGCGACTCTGACAGAGTTCGCGTCGGCGACTTCGTTCTCGCCCTCGGCAATCCACTGGGAATCGGACAAACAGTCACGTCGGGCATTGTCAGCGCCAAAGGCCGGGCCACTGGTTTGAGCGACGGCAGTTTTGAGGACTTTCTTCAGACTGATGCGGCGATCAATCGCGGCAATTCCGGTGGCGCGCTCGTGAACACCAACGGCGAACTAATCGGAATCAACTCGCAGATTCTTTCGCCGTCCGGCGGCAACATCGGTATTGGTTTCGCCATTCCGTCGAATATGGCGAAGGCCGTGCTGGACCAGTTACTGAAAACTGGGAAAGTGCGTCGCGGAATGCTTGGCGTAACGATTCAGTCTGTGGACGCGGATCTTGCTTCGAGCTTGAATCTGCCTGCGGCGAGAGGAGCGATTGTTACTTCAGTCCAGGCCGGCGGTCCGGCTGAAAAAGCTGGAATCAAACGTGGTGACGTGATTACGGCGATCAATAAACAGCCGGTGGTCGACAACAATAGTTTGCGTAACGCCGTCGCCAGCATGCCGCCTGGATCGAATGTCGAGGTGACCGTGATGCGCAACGGACGCGATCAAAACCTTCAGGTTGCGCTCGCGGAATTGCCCGAACGGCAGCGACCGGAAAGCGAAGAGAGCAGCAGCGGTGATGCTACCGGAACTGACAAATTCGGATTGACGTTGCAACCGCTCACTGCCGAAATGGCTTCTCGTTATGGTCTCGATGCCGACGATCAGGGATTGCTGGTCACGAAAGTGGATCCTTCCAGCAATGCCGCAAATGCCGGTATCAGGCCAGGTGACTTGATTCAGGAAGTCAACCGCCAGCAGGTAAGAACGGTTGCTGACTTCAATGCTGCGACTCAGCAATCAGGCACCCGGCCCGCCCTGGTTTTGATCAAGCGTCGTAATAACGTAATCTACTTGACGCTCAAAGCGGGTTCCTAAACCGGGGAAACAAATAAGCAGAAAACACAAAGGCTCAAAATGAGCCTTTGTGTTTTTTTGTGCCCTAAGGTACGTTCCACCATTCAAGGAGGAACGTACATGCGCGAGTTTGATCGGCGGCCCTGGGGAACGTACACGGTGCTCGAAGAGGGAACAACTTTCAAGGTCAAACGTATCGAAGTTTTACCCGGCAAGCGACTCAGTTATCAGAAACACTCGCAACGCGCCGAACACTGGGTCGTAGTAGAAGGGACCGCGAAGGTCACACTCGACGGTAAAGAGATCACCGTTCGAACTGGCGAAGCGATCGACATCCCGATCGGAGCAGCTCACCGCGTTGAGAACCCCGGCGACGCCGATTTGATCTTCATCGAAGTGCAACGAGGAAATTATCTCGGCGAGGACGATATCGAACGTCTTCAGGACGACTATGGCAGGGCTGGTAACGTGTAAAACCGGTCCCTCCTCTTAAATAGAGGTCAATCAACATGGACTCCCCAAACGAACTCGCCTCCTCCGAACAAATACCGGTTCTTCACGAAGACTCACAGAGCCTGTGGTCTGCCGTCAAGGAATCGATCCGCGGCTCGCATCGAAACTACACCACCGGTCCCATCGGTCGCGCGATTCTGTTGCTCGCCATTCCGATGGTGCTGGAAATGATCATGGAAAGCGTGTTCGCGGTTGTCGACATCTTCTGGGTGTCGCACCTAGGAACTGACGCCGCCGCGACTGTCGGTCTCACCGAGTCCCTGCTCACTTTGATCTATGCGCTAGCCATCGGTCTAAGCATCGGCGCGATGGCGATGGTCGCGCGGCGCATCGGTGAACAGAATCCGGATGGCGCCGCACGCGCAGCGATGCAGGCCATTTTTTTGGCCCTGCTCGTGTCGATCGTCCTCGGCGCTGTTGGTGCTCCACTCGCGCCGAAACTCCTGGCTCTGATGGGCGGCTCGCCGTGGGTCATTGAGCACGGCTCCGCATTCACGCGAGTGATGCTGGCCGGAAACGTCACGGTCGTGATGCTCTTCATGATTAACGCGATCTTTCGAGGCGCGGGTGATGCAGCGATCGCGATGCGCACGTTGTGGCTCGCCAACTGGATCAACATCGCCCTCGGGCCGTGTTTGATTTTTGGACTCGGACCCTTTCCGAAACTGGGGATCGTCGGCGCTGCCATCGCCACAAACATCGGCAGAGGAACAGGTGCACTGTATGCGCTCACGAGGCTGGTTCGTTCAGGCGGCCGATTCAACATCGAGCGCCGTCACCTGCGGATCGAACCGTCAATCATCGGCCGTCTTATCAAACTATCTTCCACCGGCACGTTTCAGGTCTTCATCGGAATGGCCAGTTGGATCGGCCTCGTCCGTATCATTTCCAGTTTCGGCAGCAATGCGGTGGCGGGTTACACGTTTGGAATTCGCGTGATCCTTTTCGCGCTCCTGCCTTCGTGGGGAATGGCGAACGCGGCCGCGACGATGGTTGGCCAGGCGCTGGGCGCACGCAATCCGGAACGTGCCGAACGCGCAGTCTGGAAAGCCGGTTTCTACAACATGATCTTCCTCGGGATCATTGGACTGCTGTTCATTCTCTTCGCGCCGCAGATCATCTGGTTCTACACGGACGATCCTAACGTCGCTCACTACGGTGTCGATTGTCTTCGTATCGTCGCGTATGGCTTCCTGTTTTATGCTTACGGCATGGTGCTCGGGCAGTCGTTCAATGGCGCGGGAGATACCTGGACGCCGACGATCATCAACCTTTTCGTGTTCTGGCTCTGGGAGATCCCGCTCGCCTACGTGCTGAGTGTCGTCGCCGGCATGGGCCCGCGGGGCGTCTTTGTGGCGATGACCATTGCTTTTTCAACGCTAGCCGTGGTCAGCGCGGCTGTCTTCCGGCGTGGCCGCTGGAAGAAGAGAGTCGTTTGAGTTTGTCCTCTGCCGTACACTTTTGTGGCATAAGTACGATCAGTGCTGGCTCAGTTCGTTACGTTTTGCTTCTTCTTTTGACCTCACTTCTTATCCGTACGGTGGAATACTGACATTTTGACGCTCGTGATCGGCGGCATCTTTGTTGCGTATTAGGGTTTGCCAAATAGAGCAGGGCACGTTGGAGTGCGGTGACTTGCCCAAGCTTCGGATCCGCCGACCAAGCGGCGTCAAGTCGCCGCACTCCATGAGAGATGTCCGCTCGGCGAAGCTTTGAAGAGCAAGGAGGAGGAACCTCATGGAGAAGAGATTAAAAGGAAAGAAAGTCGCGATACTGGTCGCCGACGGATTCGAACAAGTTGAACTGACCGAACCGAAGAAAGCCCTGGAAGAGGCCGGTGCGACGATCGAGATCGTCTCCCCCGCCGAAGAGCAAGTTCAGGGATGGAATCACGACGAAAAAGCGGACGCATTTAATGTTGATATGCCCCTGACCAGGGCCCGTTCTGATGATTACGACGCATTACTATTGCCGGGTGGCGTGAGAAATCCCGATCAATTGAGAATGATGATGCGAGCGGTCGAGTTTATCGATGGGTTCTTTGTAACGGGAAAACCCGTGGCCGCGATCTGTCATGCGCCATGGACGCTAATCGACTCCGAAGTAGTTAAAGGAAGGACGATGACGTCGTGGCCGTCTTTGAAAAAGGATCTGATGAATGCCGGCGCGCGTTGGGTTGATAAAGAAGTGGTGGTTGATAACGGCTTAATAACGAGTCGGAAGCCTGCCGATATACCCGCGTTCAATAAGAAGATGATCGAGGAGTTTGCAGAAGGCCGACATTCGCGGCAGAGAGCCGCGTGAGGTCTGCCACGGATGAACGCGGATATCATGAATAATCATCCGTGATATCCGCGATCGTTCGTGGTTAGTTTTTTCGCAGTGTGGCCCACCTTCACTACACCAGCCTGGACAACTTTAGCGTTGATGCCGCGCAGGCAGAGTTGCTTGCCGACTTCTGAGTTAACAAACTTCATCGCATCAACACCGAAACGAGATACGAACTTGTGACAGCCGGTGTGTGGCAGTGCGCTGACTTCAAGCACCGCTGAACCGACTGCTATTCGCGAGCCCGCGGGCAAGTTGTCTTTACTCAAATCCATATCGAGGTAGAGTTGATCGCCTGCGAGTGGCCAGCGCTCCAGCTCTTGCGCGACGAGGGCGGTGACGCGAGCGTTCATGATGTTGATCTGCATCTCCGGATGCGGACCACCGTCCGCAGATTTTGAGCTGCCGCGCCTGCTCCAACTGTCGCCAATGAGACCGAGGACCGTATCGAGCTCAGCTTCCTCGACAACCTCCCGCTGATCTACCTGTGGACGTCGCACGATCAATTGCAAAACGCCATCGTCTTTCGGCGCGCCACGCAGATGATCCAGCGCCGCTTCAAGCTCCTGCATCGTTAGGTGTTTCACGCGCGTTACTATAATCTCAGCGCTAAAATAGATCCACAGATTACGAATATAATCCGTGTAATCCGTGGCTGAAGTTCACAACTCTTAACAAATTTTTACCTCGGCTTGACACAGCCCAGGCTCGCCCGGCGTATGCTCTGCCCGCTGTGCCAACACCTCCGGAGGCTGGGATGAAATTCAAAAGAGAAGGCAACACGCGGTTCCGGCTCTTCCTGACGCTCGGGCTCGCGGTGGTGTTGCCGGCTTTGACCCTCATCTTCGTCAATTTCCAACACGTCAAATCGATCCAGCGCGACAAGAAGGTCGAGGCATTGATCCATCGCGACTTTCAATACGTGCTTACGATCGCCGCGAAGAAGATTAATGGTAAAGCCTACGAACTGACCGAGCAGGCGAGAGATGCTTTTCCTGGCGAAGCCGATTCGGAGGAGGAGAAGCGAAGAAAGTTTGATCTCATTTTGTCGAAGAGTCCGTGGTTCGCGCATCTGGCTCTCTTCGACGCCAGAGTCGGAGTGACTTATGAGCCGCAACGCGCGCACATGAACGACGAGCATGCCGACTCGAGCACAATGTATAGCAAGTGGTTGGGGATGGAAGGACCATATCTCGTCCAGCAGATGAGCAAAAAAACCAAACCGATCATTTGGTTTGCCGGAGAATCGTATGGTCCAACGGGCGCGGTCTACACGACAACCGCTATCTTCACGTTGCCTCAACCCGCGAAGGATCGAATCGTTTTAGGAGTCGCAAGCTTCGATGCCGATTACCTAAAGCAGACTTTTTTTCCGCAGTTGCTGGATGAGTTGACTTCGCAAAAGTTTACTGAGGAACGCGAACAACACGCCTCGCCGATGTTTCGCGAGTTGACCGTCCAGGAACTGAATGAACACCAGGACCAGCGGCTCGCGATGATGGTCTATCCGTCAGATGCGTTGAAAGCAGAATACGATCGGCCCCTCGTGACATCGCCGGGTTGGGGCACTGGTAAGCCGGAAGTAACACAGAGTCTCGGCAACCCGTTTAGCGGTCTTTCGTTGGGCATCAAGTTTCAAGGGACAACAGCGCGAGCGATCAGCGACCGGTGGGTGTGGCAGAGTTTCATGATTCTCGGAGTGCTGTCCGTGCTGATGATTGGCGGGCTTGTGTTGACGTACCGCAGCGTCAACAAGCAAGTCGCTCTCGCACGTTTGAAGTCGGACTTTGTGTCGAACGTCTCGCATGAACTTCGTACTCCGCTCGCGTTAATTCGACTCTATGCGGAAACACTCGAGCTGGGACGCATTACGACGCCGGAAAAGAAAAACGAGTACTACAGCATCATTCGGAAAGAGAGTGAAAGGTTAAGCGCCTTAATCAACAACATTCTCGATTTCTCTCGCATTGAAGCCGGGCGCAAGGAGTATGACTTCAGAGAAACAGACGTCGCCGAGCTCGTACGCAACACGCTCGACTCCTACCGGTATCAAATCGAGCAGCAAGGCTTCGCACTCGAAGAGCAAATCGAACCCGTTCCGCCTGTGCGCATCGATCGCGAAGCCATCGCGCGCGCACTTGTCAATCTGGTCAATAATGCACTGAAATATTCCGACAACGAAAAATTTCTGGGCGTCAGGCTGTATCGCGATAAGAGCGTGCTCAAACTCGAGGTGAGTGATCGCGGGATTGGGATCAAGCGGCATGAACAGTCGCGGATCTTCGAGAAGTTTTATCGCACTGGCGATCCGCTGGTCCATAACACGAAGGGCAGCGGTCTCGGTTTGTCGCTGGTGCGTCACATCACTCACGCGCACGGCGGCCATGTCGAAGTGGAAAGCACGCCCGGGCGTGGAAGCAAGTTCACGTTGTCGTTGCCGCTTGCGCAACAACCAGGCACGACCGGCGCCGCGTAAGTGAGTTCAGACAGGATTGCAAGATCATGAAAAACAAAATTCTGATTGTTGAAGACGAACCCGCAATGGTCGCCGGCCTGCGCGACAACTTCGAATACGAAGGTTACGAAGTGATCAGCGCCGAAGACGGTGTCTCCGGCCTCGAGCGTGCGCTCGCCGACAATCCGGATCTGGTTGTGCTTGACGTAATGATGCCGCGAATGAGTGGGCTCGACGTGTGCAAGCAGTTGAAATCCAAACGCCCTTCTGTGCCGATCATCATGCTGACTGCCCGCGGGCAGGAGATCGATAAAGTCGTCGGCCTGGAATTAGGAGCTGACGACTACGTCACCAAACCGTTCTCTGTGCGCGAACTGATGGCGCGCGTGAAAGCCGTTTTGCGACGTGTCTCGTCGCCCCTGCCGGCGCCTGAGGTTTACCGGTTCAGCGACATTGAAGTGAACATTCGCAGCAACGAAGTGCGGCGCAACGGAGACGTGATCGATCTCTCAGCTAAAGAGTTTGCCCTCCTCGCTTACTTCATCGCTCATCCGGTCGAGATATTGAGCCGCGATCGCCTGCTTGATGAAGTCTGGGGATATGAAAACTATCCGAGCACGCGCACGGTCGATACGCACATCGTTCATCTGCGACAAAAGCTAGAACCAAATCCCGAAGAACCACGTTTCATTCTTACCGTTCATGGTAGTGGCTATAAGTTTGTCGGATGAGGTCTTCTCGTTATGACTCTCCCAGCAATCTTCAGCACAGGTTTGAGCGCTCGACGTGTAGTCGATTTTCCATCTCACGTCAGAGAACGCGAGCTTGAAGCAAAACTCCAGATACTTCAGCGCGATTATGCGGAACTAAACACCGCGATTTTCGAGGCTGCCCAGGTGCACCGGCGATTGTGTGCCCCGAGTCTCGTGCGGCGCGGCGCTTTCCACGTAGCGAGCGAGATCTTTGCAGTTCGTCACTTGCCGGGAGACTTCTTCAGCGTTGAAGAAACGAGCGAAGGGCTGGTCCTCGCGCTCGGCGACATCGGCGGTAAGGGGCTTGCGGCCGGCATGTGGGTCACGCATCTCATTGGCCTGCTGCGCACGCACACGGCTGCGAACAGCGATCCGGAAGCGATCGTCGCCGCGGTCAATCGCGATATTGCGTTCTTGTTGGGTGTCGAGCCGCTGAGCAGTCTGTTCGTGGCGCGTTTGGATCCGAATTCAGGAAGACTCGATTACTGCAACGCCGGACATCCGCCTGCTTTGTTACTGCGCGCTGATGGACAACTCGAGTTGCTCTCGGTCGGTGGACCAGTGCTCGGCGCCGTGCCTGTAGCCGGTTTCGATCGAGGCAGTGTGAAAATGGAAGGCGGCGATTTGCTACTGGCCTGTTCTGATGGCATCTTAGAGTCATTCAACGAAGCAGAGCAGGAGTTCGGCAATGCGCGACTCGAGACTGAGTTACGTCGCGCACAAGGCGGCTCGGCCAGGTCCGTTCTCTTTTCAGTGCTCGGCGCAGTCCAGGACTTCGCGGCGCCACGCCCGCTCACAGACGATATGACCCTCGTGATCGTGAAATCCGGTAATCCGTTCTAAAGAGGAGTTAATGATGACAAACATACTCAAATACTCTCGCGCGCTCTTCGCAATCATGGCGCTTGTAGTTGCTGTCGCCGCAAACGCAACGGCGTTCGACGGAGAATCTCAATACGCCAAGCTGGACGGAGCGCGCGTTCATTACAAGAGTTACGGAAAGGGTAAGGACGCGCTGGTTCTGGTCCATGGCTGGACCTGCAATCTCGAGAATTGGCGCGAGCAGATCCCGGAGTTTTCCAAACGGAACAGAGTGATAGCGCTGGACCTGCCGGGTCACGGGTTGAGTGACAAGCCGCAAGTCTCGTACACGATGGACCTGTTCGCGAATGCGATCGACGCCGTGATGCGCGATGCGAAAGTCGAGCGCGCAGTGGTGGTGGGCCATAGCATGGGAACGCCAGTGGCGCGACAGTTCTATCGCAAGTACCCGCAGAAGACGCTCGGAATCGTTATCGTGGACGGCGGCTTGCGGCCCTTCGGCACAAAAGAAATGCGCGAACAGTTTCTGTCGATGTTTCGTGGGCCACAGTACAAGGAGGCGGGCGCGCAGATGTTTGCTCAGATGATGGGCAAGCTGCCTGCTGCCGACCAGCAACTGATCTCGGCGTCGTTTGCAAACACTCCGCAGCACGTACTGGTCAGCGCGATGGAGAATATGAGCCAGGAGTCGCTCTATACTCCGGACAAAATAAATGTGCCGGTGTTGGCGTTACTTGCCAAGTCACCGTTTTGGCAGCCCGACACTGAAGAGTTCTTGCACAGCCTTGCTCCCGACCTGGAGCTCCAGTGGTTCGAAGGGGTGGGCCACTTCATCATGATGGAGAAGCCGAAGGAGTTCAATGAGGCGGTGCTGGCGTTTCTCAACAAAAAAGCTCTCTTGAAATAACAACTGAATTGAAAGGGGAAAGAGTATGGCAGACGTAAAACCGATTCCCGACGGATATCATTCGATAACGCCCTACCTGATTATTGAGGGCGCGGCCGAGGCGCTGGAGTATTACAAGAAAGCATTCGGCGCGACGGAACTGTTCCGCATGCCGCATGGAGACAAGATTGGCCATGCAGAGATGAAGATTGGCGATTCACCTTTCATGCTGGCGGACGCGCACGCGGAGATGGGCCACAAAGGACCGAAGTCGCTTGGTGGTTCGCCTGTTGGTCTGATGATCTATGTTGACGATTGCGACACGATCTACAAGCAAGCGGTCGAAGCCGGTGCTACAGAGGTCAGGCCATTGCAGGATCAGTTCTATGGCGATCGTTCAGGCACGTTGACTGATCCTTTCGGGCACGTTTGGACAATAGCGACGCACAAGGAAGACGTCGCACCGGAAGAGATGGAAAAACGCATGGCCGCCGCTCATGGAGGCTAGCCACAAAGAGCATAGCTACAAAAAGGCACAGAAAGCACAAAAAATGATTTTGTGCTTTTTTGTGCCTTATTGTGGCAATGCTTGCACTTCTTTGAGGCGACGTTCGAGAAAACGGCGCTCGCTGTCGTTAGTTACCAACTCGAGCGCGGCTTTGTAACTCTCGGCGGCTTCGTCGTTGGCTCCGAGCCGGCGCAACATGTCGGCACGGGCGGCGTGCAGCAGGTGATAATCGTCGAGCTCTCCTGATGCTGCGAGTTCGTCGATGAGCGCGAGCGCCGGCTGCGGACCCTGGGCCATCGCGACGGCAACCGCGCGATTAAGCGACACGATCGGAGAAGGCATCACTTGTTGCAGTAGGTCGTAGAGCGTCACGATCTGCGGCCAGTTTGTGTCTTCAGCGCGCGCGGCCTTGCAATGCTCCGCGGCGATCGCGGCTTCGAGTGCGAATGGACCAGGCTCACCGCGCAGCGCCTCTTGGACAAAAGACAGTGCTTCATCGATCTGTGGCCTGTTCCAGCGCGTGCGATCCTGCTCCTCGAGTATGACGAGATTGCCGTCTTCGTCGAGTCGAGCTTCGCGCCGTGAATCGTGCAACAACATCAGCGCCACGAGGGCGGTCGCTTCGGCCGGCGGTTTAGGTTCGAGGAGCGTTCTGACCAGACGTCCGAGACGAATCGCTTCGGCGCAGAGGTCGGCCCTGATGAGTGGCTCGCCGCGAGTCGGCGCATAGCCTTCGGTGAAGATGAGATAGATCGCTGTCAGCACTGCGTCGAGCCGCGCGGGCATGTCGCTCGTATCAGGCACGCTGAACGGAATTCCAGCATCGCGAATCTTTCGCTTGGCGCGTACGAGGCGTTGGGCCATCGTTGCCGTGGGAACGAGAAATGCACGCGCGATCTCGTCCGTCTGAAGGCCGCCGAGAGTGCGCAGAGTGAGCGCGACCTGGGCTTCGAGCGATAGCGCGGGATGGCAGCAGGTAAAGATCAGGCGCAGGCGGTCGTCGGGAATCTCGCCCATGTCGAGGACGGGAGCTTCGACGATTGGCTCGGAAGCAAAATCCGGATCGGCTTCCAGTTTTTCTTGCAGGCGTGTTTGCCGTCGCAGGCGATCGATGGCTTTGTGTTTGGCTGTTTGAATGATCCAGGCGCGCGGAGAATCGGGAATGCCGTCCGTTCGCCACTGATCGACGGCCGCCGTAAACGCGTCCTGTGCGGCATCTTCGGCCAGTTCGAAATCGCCAAACTGGCGTATTAGAGTTGCAACGATCCGGCCCCAATCGGATCGATATACTGAGTCAACAGCAACGTTAGCGTTTGGAACCATGGTGCTCGAGAGTTGATCATAAAAATTTTGCGGCGTGGTGTCGATCCGCGAACTCGCCATTCGATTTAGCAGTGGAGGCAAGAAATATGAAATACATGTTGCTGGTTTACCTCGATGAAACAGCGCTGAGCGAAACTGAACGCGAGCATTGCTACGTCGAATCGGCACAGCTTGCACAGGATCTCAGCGCCAGCGGCAAGTATCTCTCGGCTGGTCCGTTGCATTCGGTTGCGACTGCGACCAGCGTGCGAGTACGTAACGGCAAGCGTTTGGTGACCGATGGGCCATTCGCCGAAACTCGCGAACAACTCGGCGGCTACTACCTGATCGACGCGCGAGATCTAGATGAAGCGATGACTATTGCCGAGCGAATTCCGGTAGCGACAGTGGGAACGATTGAAATCCGGCCGGTGCTGGAGATTAAAGGCTTGCCTGAGCAATCTAAAAACGCAGATAAAGGAAACCGCGAATGAACATCTTACTTTGGATTTTTCAAATACTGTTGGCGCTGACTTTTCTGTTTGCAGGCGGCACCAAGTTAGTCCTGCCGACCGAAGTTTTGAATTCCATGGCACCGCCAAATTCGATTCTATTTCCGGGCTGGTTTCTCAAGTTCATTGGTTTGTGTGAAGTACTTGGAGCGCTGGGTTTGATCCTGCCCGGTGTGTTCCACCGGAAGCAACACCTGACGGTAT
>DASSEB010000457.1:0-15224 GCA_035696765.1 Pyrinomonadaceae bacterium
GCGGCTGGACTAAGCGAATTAGGCAGGGAGTAAATCCAAACCACGGATTACACGGAAATTTATCCGGATCTATCCGTGTAATCCGTGGTTAAAACTTGACGATGACAACAGGGATCACAAAAGTCAGTAAACATATCAGTCCGAACGAGCAGCTTATCTTCGAACGTTCGCAGACGGGACGAATCGGGTATCGACTGCCTGCGCTCGACGTCGACGAAGTCTCACTCGATATTCCGGCCGAGTTTCGTCGCGACGATGATCTCGAAGGCATGCCGGAAGTCAGCGAAGTCGATGTGATTCGTCACTTCGTTCGCATGTCGACCTGGAACTACTCGATCGATCTCGGCATGTACCCGCTCGGTTCGTGCACGATGAAGTACAACTCGCGATTGAATGAACGCGTCGCGCGGATCGCCGGCTTCGCCAATCTTCATCCGTTGACTGACGAGCAGGATGCACAGGGCGCGTTGCAGGTGATCTACGAACTTCAGGAACACCTCGCGGAGATCACCGGCTTGCCGGGTATTTCCCTGCAGCCTGCCGCCGGCGCGCACGGCGAGATGACCGGAATCATGATCATTCGCGCATTTCTTGATGCGCGTGACGGCGCCGCCGCCTCGCATCGACGCACGATGCTGATCCCCGACTCCGCCCACGGCACCAACCCAGCGTCAGCGCACCTTTCGGGCTTCTCTGTCAAAACAATTCGATCGACCGCGGAAGGTCTCACCGATCTCGACCACTTGCGCGAACTTTGCGCGCACGGTGAAGTCGCCGGCTTGATGTTGACCAACCCGAACACTCTCGGGCTTTTCGAGCGCAACATCAAACAGATCTGCGACATCGTTCACGAAGCAGGCGGCCTCGTTTACATGGATGGCGCGAACATGAACGCGCTCGTCGGCGTCGCGCGCCCGGGCGACATGGGCGTCGACGTTATCCACCTGAACCTGCACAAGACGTTTTCAACTCCGCACGGTGGCGGTGGACCAGGCTGTGGCCCTTGTTGCTGCACGAAAGAACTCGAGCCGTTTTTGCCGGTGCCGCGAATTGTTAAGTCCGGGGAAGCTGCATTTCGACTCGATTATGATCAGCCGAGATCGATTGGCCGTGTGAAAGCGTTCTTCGGAAATTACGGCATGATGTTGCGCGCGCTTGCATACACGCTGACACATGGCAACGACGGTTTGCGTGAGGCGACGGAAGCTGCGGTGCTGAACGCTCGTTATGTTGCCGCCGGTCTCGTTGACGACTACGACAAACCATTCGCCGGCGCGCCGATGCACGAAGTCGTATTCACGGACAAGCGACAATCACGCAAGGGTGTGCACACGCTGGATATCGCGAAGCGCCTGATCGATTACGGCTTTCATCCGATGACGATCTATTTTCCGTTGATCGTGCAGGGAGCTATGCTGATCGAACCGACGGAGTCGGTCGGACGACAGGAACTCGATCAGTTTGTTGCGGCGATGAAATCGATTGCGACTGAGGCCGTTGAGGATCCGGAGCTTGTGCTGAACGCACCTCATGACACACGCATTGGTCGTCTAGATGAAGCAACAGCCGCGCGTAAACCAGTGCTCCGCTGGAAAGGTGATAGACAGGATTAAAGAGGTTTTGCAGGCACCTTCAGGAGTGCGAGGCGCTCGACCGGCCGGCCGTTCACGATGTGTTCTTCAACGATTTCCGGGACGTCACTCGCCCTGACCTGCGCGTACCAGACGCCATCGGGATAAACCATCACCGCCGCGCCAATCGCACAAAACCCGACTGACCCACACTCCGTCAACACAACCGAGCCATTCGGATTGCGGCCCTTCTTCGCTTTCCCAAACTGAAGCCCGCGCGCCGTCAGTTCACGCTCAAACGCCTCTCGCACTTCCGCACTGCCCACTGCGGAGCACGACTTCCCGGTGCAAACAAACACGTGATACTGGATCGAAGCGGCGGCTACGGGCGCTAGCTCAACCAACTCTTCACGGTCATCTATAAATTCCACGTCTTCCCTCACTCCGACTCGATGCTACCACCCCGCAGCCATTAACGTTAACTCTTCCGCTCAATTCATTGTAGAATGAGCGTTGAGGGCTTTGTAAACTCTTTATGGCATCTGGCCTGGTTATCCACATTTCCTCGGGCGACGACCGGCACACCGAAATCCTCACCGACGACAGCGTTCGCATTGGTGCTTCAGAAGGCTGTGACCTGCGGCTCCGCTCTTCAAGTCTGCCCAGAACCGCCGCAAATACGGTGTTACTCGAGTTAAGCCGGACGAACGGCTCCTATCGTGTTACGGATTTCGACCCGTCAGCGGCACTAACAATGAACGGCGAACCGGTCGCGCCGGGCAGCGAGATCCGCGATGGCGACGAGTTTCGCATCCGAGACTCTGAACTCGTGCTTCACTTCTTTCCCGTGCGCGCGCTGCCGGCTGTCGTTCCCGCAGCGTCTCGCGAAACGCATGTAGCGCCTTTCATCGAAGCGGCGGCAATCGAGTCGGCGGCGACCGCCCGCCGCGACGACGCGAAGGTGTTCTTGCGCGAGTTTACACGCGAGCTTGTACGCGAAATCAATCCCAGCACGAAGTTGGTAACACTGGCGATCGCCGTGGCGTTGGTAGGCGGCATGCTTTACCTCGGCTTCGCAATGTACAAGGAACTCCAGCGCAGCCGGCGGCTGATCGATGAGCAAGGTGTTCAGCTCGGCCGCATGAGAGATCAGGTCTTAAAGACAAACGAGCAGATCACTAACATCGACGAATCGACGAAGCAGTTGCAAAACAGTCTTTCCTTGGCGGTGAAACTTCGGAGTGAATACGGAACCGGTGTTTGCCTGATCGCGGGTTCTTACTATTTTGTAGAGGCGGGGACAGGTCGTCCACTCCGTTGGGCGGAGGCGCAACTGAACGACAACGGGGCCACAGTGCAGAGTGGAGCCCCCGAACCTTTAACGGCGGAAGGAAACGCAGCGATCGCGGAGTATGAGTTTGTAGGTACCGGTTTTCATGTGGGCCAGGGCTTTGTGTTGACGAACCGCCACATCGCCCAACCATGGATGGCAGACGATCGTGCACAAAGTATCAGCGCAAGTCTCAAAGCCCAGCCACGTTTGCGACGACTGATTGCTTACTTTCCGGGTTTCACGCAGGCGATTCAGCTTGAGTTCAAAGCCGCGTCGCCGCGAGACGATCTGGCGGTCTGTAGTCTCATGATGCCGGAGATCCCGGAAACGATTCCGGTGCTTCCGCTCGAAACTGATCCGGATGCTGTCGCAGTCGGCAAGACTGTGGTGATGATGGGTTATCCCTCCGGCCCCGATCGACTACTCGCGTTGCTCGACGATGCAGAGTCGAGAGGAATACAACAACGCTATGGCACGCCGATGGCCCAACTCGGATACCTTGCGGAAACAAAACGCATTCAACCACTCACGACGCAGGGGAACATCACTGACCTCGACGTGCGCCGGATCGTCTACGACGCACGCACAGCCGAAGGCGGATCGGGCGCGCCGCTCTTTGGTCCTTCCGGTCGCGTTATCGGAGTCAACTTTGCGGTCTTCACTGAAAACCAGGCCTCAAACTTTGCCGTCCCAATTCGTTTCAGTCTCGGTATCCTCGAACGCGCCGGGTGGGAAGCCCCGCCAAAGGAAACTAAAGAACTCGAAACTGCCGCACAGTCGCCCGGCCATGCCGCGAAGTGATCTGCTCTGCCACGTTAACGATAGCTCACGCACAATCGTCTTAAATCTTGTAAATAGTGACTGCAACGAAGCCACCGCTGAATGGCATCGGAAGACCCGTTGTTGCAATGCAGGACCTGTCACATGTACCAGCACAAAATCGGTCCACGAGAGCTTAGACTAATGTATATTGGGGTGGTGCTCTTGGAGGGGCATAGCTGTTGCAGTCGAAACAGCCGATTTTCGAGTTTTATCCGAGTCTTAGCGAAACATGTAGTTTAAGGATGCAGCACAAACTCCCCATCTGCCAGATTTTGAGTGTTCAAACCAATTAGGATGAAGATCCAAAGGCGTAGGCACTGGCACCTGAGGGCGAGCTTTCTAATAGCTTTTCTGCTCGTTATCTCACCGTTAGTCCCGACAATCACCAAAGCAAAAACCGGAAATTTCCTCGACGGTGAGGAAAATGATCCGACCGCTGTCCTTTCTCAGATCCTCCGGCTGGAACGCGTGGAGGTCGCGGGCGGCGCTGAATTGATTACGGTGCACGCGAAGCTCGCCGGACTCGAGTCCACTGAAAACGACAAATGGATACCACTGGTGTCCATTTTGCGCGACACCCTGGGCGACAATAATTCCGAGAACAATCGGCTGCGCTATGTCTGGCCGCTGACTTACACGCGTCCGACAATCAAGCAGCGTCTCGCGGCAGCGATTCCCTTTTTCTACACGCGCGTTGGCAACAAAGAAAAATTGACCAAAACTCCGCCGCCTGCACTCGATCTCGCATCGCCGGAGAGCGAAGTCTGGGACAAGATTTTTTGGACAGCGCTACAAAACATTCTGCTCGACACATACGGCACTCCGATCAAGGCTTCAACCAGTTCCTACCGGCGCAATATCAGCGACTATCGCCGCTCGCACATTATTCGCGCGCTCTCAGTGCTGGCGTTGTACGAAGCAGTCAAGGGTGAATCGGCTTTCACGCGCGCCGAGCTGGCCGCGATCCAGGGACGGCTGATGCTGAGTGATAAAACATTTGGCGGGCTCGTCGACGACTCAAACTTACAAACCTACTACAGCAAACAGGTCACACAAGCGCGAGACGAACGCGGACAGAACTGGGAACTGTTGCGCCAACGCGCTGAAGCAGAGTCACTCTATTTCGAACCGCTGTTAATGCCCGACGGAAGCGCGACTCACGCGCTGCTCTGGATCGCTAAACGAGATCTGCTCAAACCACCATCATCGCGCTACAGTGGACGCTTCCTTAACATCGCGAATCCCTGGACTGACAAGCGGCTGTTGACGTGGAAAGGTTACGTTGAGACCCGTTACTTCGATCCCGAGAACCATCTGGTCGATAGTGAAACACCTGGCGCGGAAGCGGTAGAGATGATTCCGCTCGGTCTCTACGGTCTCGATAATCCGAAAATTCCGATGCTGCTCGTCGATTTTCGCGACAGCTACAATCCGAAGAAGCGCGAGATGTCGCGTCGCGTACTGAACGACGTCACGCGAAACGTCCTATCGCTTTCCAAATTTGGGAACCTCCCGTTCTTTCTTGGCCGTACTGTTTTTGATTTTGTGACCGGGCGTCGCGGAATAGACGTCAATCAACCATCTCGCTTGCACACGTATTCCCAGTTGAAACTGTTGCTTGCGCTCAACACGTCGATGGATCCCGACCTTAGATCCGAAGTAAGTGGACGGCTCGAGACGATCTCACTCAACCCGTTCGAAAACGACTTGAACGCTGAAGCCAACATCGCGTTGGCTCAGTACGACGCATTGCTCGCTTATGCGAAAGATCCCGACGGGCTGGCCGCGCAGATTCAACGTGACCGTCGCGCGGAGATGATGCCTTTGGAACATGGCCCCAAAGCACGTCTTGCTTTGCGCGCGATGAACGTTCTCACGTTTGGAAAGTACGTTCATCGTGAAGAACTCACGGACGACATGGAGAGCCGGTTGGATATTGCGCGCCGGCTTCAGTACCACACGAGCTTTCTGCAGCAGGTTGCGAAATCGAGTGCGGAAGTCGATATAACCTGGAACCTCGAAGACGTCAGGAGATCGCTGCTCTTCATTGCGGAACACGGATCCGAAGCCGGTGCGCACGCCGCAGCGGCAGCGGCAAACATCTTCGCGCGCACCAGGGACGACCAAACGCGTCGCGCCTGTCTCGACAGCCTCTCACGTATAAATAACCCAAAGGCAAAGAACGAGCTGCTGCGAATCTCACAGAACAACGACATCGACAAAACGCTGCGCGATCTTGCGAGTGAGTACCTCCGCGGTAAGAACCCACGAATCCAGCCAGTCGCCGCGACTGTCAGCGGTTCACCAGCCATTACCGGTCAACCATAACGATGGTCTACGGGAGAGCACTCAACCTTCTTTGTGTGCGTTTGTGTTCTCTGCGTCTTTGCGTGAACAGAGTCTTTCATGCAAGGAGGCAGTGCTTCGCGAAGAGGGCGGCGATACTGCTCTTCCTCCTGTTATCTGCGAGCGCCTCGTTCGCGCAAACCAAACGCCTCGTCATTATCAAATGTGATGGATTGCCTTACGACCTCGTAGATCGTTTCGTGAAGCAACGTGATCCGCAGTCAGGCAAGAGCGTCCTGCCCTGGATCGATCACATCTTTTACCAGCGCGGCGCGAGGCTTTCCAATTTTTATGTGCGCGGCATGAGCCTCTCCGCGCCCTCCTGGTCCCTGCTCGAAACCGGCCAGCACCTGCAAATCAAAGGAAACGTCGAATTCGATCGCTACACGCTTCACAGTTACGATTACCTGAATTTTTGGCCGCTGTACGTGGCCGGCATAAGCGGTTCGCGGGTGGATATGCCGGTAGTCGAAGTGCTCGACTCGCTTGAGCTCCCGCTGCTATCTGACGCATACCCTCACGACGAACGCTACATCACTTACTCGTTGGTTTTACGTGGCCCGCGTTACTCCACTTTGCAGGAGAGTTTCCAGAACCGTTTCTTGAAGTCGCCAAAAGAACTCTTTGACGAATGGACCATGGGCTTCGAACTTCGAAGTGCATTAAGAGATCAACTCGTAAAAGAGCTGGTGGCCAGGTTGGCCAATCCCAAGCTCCGCTATCTCGACCTGTTCATGCCTGACTTCGATCACATCGCCCATCACAACAACGACACACAGTCGCACTTGTTTGTGTTGAAGCAAATGGACGCCGTGATCGGGCAAGTGTGGACCACGATCCAGAAGAGTCCGATGGCTGATGAAACAGCGCTCGTGCTCGTTTCTGATCACGGCTTCAATACCGACGAGCGGGTCTACAGCCAGGGATACAACCTCGTGAAACTGCTCGGCAGCCGGATCGGCGGTGGCCATCACGTCATCACCAAACGGCGCCTGATGCTCGACTATTCGATCAAAGGCGTCAATCCGCTTGTTCCTCTGATCACCACGACGACGCCGGACACCTATTATCTCAGAGGTGAAAGCACTACGTACCCGACGGCGATGCTCGATTTCGACGGTAACGAAAGAGCTTCGGTGCACCTCCGCGACAGCGACCTGAACATGCTGCACATTCTTTTGCAGCAACTTCAGCGCGGCGGTCTTTCAGTGGACCTGGAAAAAGCCGTGACCAGTGAGTTCTTCAGCGTCATCGATCGGAGACGGGTCGATTGGGCAAAAGATCTCAAACAGTTGCAGACTGAATTGGGAGCACTGGACCGCTCGATCGAGCAACAACGCAAGCTTTGGGAAGCGCAACCCAAAAAGTTCACGAAAGAACAGCAGGACGCCGGTCTCGACGACGCTTCTAAGCGCATCTTCGTACAGCTCGATCGTTGGGAGGGCGAACGACGCCGATACGCTGAGTATGCACGGACGCTGCAAAACCTTCTGTCGTTGTCGTCCGAGGCTTTTGATCCGTCGAAAGTGAACATTGTCGACGTGATTCCGAAAGAATCAATGGGCGACCGCAACACGATCTACGAGCTGCAAAATTACGTCGTCGGACTTGGCCCCGATGGCTTCGTTTTGAATCCTGACAAATCTTTGAATGTCGGAAAAAGTTTTCTGCGGATCGACTACTTCGGGTTGCTCCAGGGCATCGCGGTCAGAAACAACGTTCAGCGCGGAGTGACTAACAAACCCATCGATCTGATCGCGACGCGGTTGTCGCGCGACCTTGTTCTCCCGTTGATTGAAGCTCGCGGTATCGATGAAGACGTAATCTGGGTAACTGCCGGCGCTAATCGCCAGGCCCTTTTGCTTTCACGAACCAATGCTGCCGGCGAGTTGAGCCTGCGCTATCTGCCAATCAGCAATCTCACACAGGACGCGAATGGGCGCTTGCAGTTCAAAGTGATCAGTTGGCAAGCAGGCTTGCCGTTGCAGATCTTCGAGGACCCGAATTTGAAAATCGCAGCGGCTGACAAGACAGCGTGGCTCAGCGAGTGGCATACAGATTCCGAGTGGCTCGACGCTCTGCACAAGACGCACTACTCCAACGGTCTGGTCGGACTTCACGAAGAACTCGCGCGCCATCCTATCGAAAGTCTTTCGGCAAAAGATCCGAACCTGAGTGACGATGGTCGCGTCATGAGAGACTACGCTCGACGCAAACGCGAGTTGGTCGAACCTGACATGCTGATCGTGGCGCAGGACCATTGGAACTTTGACGTGCGCGGTTTCAATCCGGGCGGCAACCACGGCTCGTTCTTTCGTATCTCTACGCACTCTGTTTTCATGGTTGCTGGTGGCGAAAAGACCAACATCCCTCGCGCGGTCAACATCGATGCGCCTTACGACAGTCTGAGTTTTATTCCGACTCTGTTGGCATTAACGGGAAAATTACGCGATGATAGCAATCCCGTTCCAGAGCTTTGGGAGAAGGGATTCAGAACGTTCCCGGGACCCGTCGTGAAGGAGTTGTTAATCCGACCTAAACCCGTGCCATCTGCGGTTCAATGACCCTTTTAACCGCGGATTTCACCGATGAAAACTGATTCGTAGATGTCAGATATCGCAGACAACTGGCAAACCGGCGAGACAGAAGAACTCTCCGAAGAACCGGAACCCACTACTACCAACTCACGACGATCTTTCGTTTGGCTTCAGGCGCTCGCCTTTCTGCTCGGCCTTGGTCTACTCATCTACGTCATCAATCGCGTCGGCGTCCAGCCTCTCTTCGACGCACTGCTGCGCGTCGGCTTCGGCTTCTTTGTCATACTTGGTCTAAGCGGACTGCGTCACTTCCTCCGCACGATCGCGATGCGCGCGGCAGTGCCCGCAGAACACCGGCGCATCAGCTTTCGCCACGCGTTTGCCGCACGCCTCGGCGGTGAAGCGATCAGTTTTCTTACTTTCACTGGTCCACTACTCGGCGAAGCGACGAAGGTTGCGTTACTGAGAAAGCGAGTGCCGCTGACTTACGGCGTCCCTGCGCTTGTCGTCGATAACCTGCTCTACAACTTGTCTGTGGTGTTTTTCGTGCTGAGCGGCGCAGTCGTGATGTTGGTCAGATATCCGCTGCCTCCGTCCGTCTATCTCGTCCTGTTGGCGATTGCGGCGGTGGCCGCACTGGGAATACTGGTCGCGGCGATTGCTGCAAAGCGGCGTGTCATGCTGATGACATGGATCATCGATCGCCTGGCCCAACTACGACTCAGTCCCAAGGTCATACTCAAGCGACGCGACCATATCTATCACCTCGAATCGAAAGTTTACGATTTCTACAAGCATCATCCGACCGCGTTCTTCGTCATGATCGCTTGCAATCTGCTGGCGCACGCGACGAGCGTCCTCGAAGTGTACCTTGCACTGAAGATGCTGGGCTTTCAACCGGACGTCGCCCAGTCGTACATCATCGAGTCGCTGACTAAAGTAATTAACTTCGTATTTGCATTTGTTCCCGGAACGATCGGAGTCTACGAAGGGGGCACCGAAGTCATCCTGCAAAAGGGACTCGGCTTTACGCCCGCCGCGGGACTTGCGTTGGCCCTGGTGCGCAAGGCGGCAATTGTCTGTTGGACTTCTATCGGCCTCCTTGTCCTTACCTGGCGCACGCTCCCCAACGCGTGGCGTCGTATCCTTGATCGGAGCCCGCGGTTACAACGTCTTATGGATAGCCTCGTACTTTCCAATATCGCTCATCGACCTGCGCGTACCGCAGTAAGCATTCTGGGTACGGGTGTGGGAGTGTTGCTCATCGTCTTCACGGTCGGTCTTGCGCATGGCGTGTTGCATGAACGTGGCCGGCGCGAGTCGAACATCGGTGCCGAGCTGATGATCCGCGCTTCAGGATCAATCGGGCTTGGCGGCGGTGCTCAATTTAGACTTCCGGCGTCGCACGCCGCCGAGCTCGCGACGATTCCCGGCGTCAGAGCAGCGACTCCAATCGGCCAAACCTTCGACAAGAGCGACTCCGGTTTTGGACAGCGCATGATCGAGGGGATTGAGTACGATCAATACGCGACGCTTGCCGGAATTACGATTCGCGAAGGTCGGAAACTGCAATCGGGCGACGAGGCGATCGTCGATCCCGAGTGGAAGGACCGGCGCGGCGCGAAGATCGGCGACACGGTCGAACTGTTCCAACGTCCTTTCACGATCGTCGGTGTTTACGAACCGCCCGGTGGAGGCCGCATCAAGATACCGCTGAGGACGATCCAGGAACAGGAGGGCGCCGCGGATCGAGCGTCGGCCATCCTCATCGCGTGCACCGATCCAGCCAAACAGGATGAAGTTGCCGCGCAGATCCTTCAACGTTTTCCTGACGATCAACTTATCTTCACGCGCGATCTGCCGGAGATCTACGCCAGCGGTGTTCCGGCGCTGAATGTATTCATCAAGGTCGTCGTGGGTGTGGCGGCAGCGATCAGTATGCTCGTGATTTTGCTGGCGATGTATACGACTGTGACTGAACGCACGCGGCAGATCGGAATTCTCAAGTCGCTTGGAATGTCAAAGACGGCGATCGCCTGGGTCATCGAGCAGGAGGCGATTATCGTCAGTGTCCTCGGTGTAGTAGTCGGAGTGTTGTTGACGATGCTTGCACGGCTCGCGGTGATGCGCACCACGAGTTTGACGATCGAGATTGAGCCGCGCTGGGTGCTGATCGCGCTCGCTGTCGGGTTGTTGGGTGGCACGATCGGCGCCCTCTATCCTGCGTTGCGCGCGGCGCGGCAGGATGCGGTTGAAGCTTTAAGTTATGAGTAAAAGCCATCCACAGATTACACACATCTGTATAATTTGTGGATCGCTTTGCAGGAACTAAATCGGCTTCCGGCACGTTTCGACAGTTATGTATTGCCCTCAATGCGGTACAGATTCTCAATCGATGCAGTACTGCCGTATCTGCGGCGCGAACCTTAAGGTAATCGGTAAAGCCGTCGCGCTCAGCGAGGCGGTGGCGAGAAGCGATCGCGGTCCCCTGCCGAAGATCAAGGAGATGATCAAAGAGTTCAAGGTCGACCACGTGTCGGACGAGGTCTCCGGCGCTCTTGATCGAATGAATCAGGAGATCGCGCGCCTGTCGCCTGCCTCCGAACGACGCGAGCGTGTTCGTCCCTGGATTGAATTCAGAAAGCGGAAAACACCGGCTGAGAGACGTGAGAACCACATTTCCAAAGGCGTGGTCTCGCTGTTTTCCGGCGTTGGCGTGACTGTGTTCCTTTACTACCTTTCGGCAGCGCTGGTTCTGAAACTTCCACCCGAGATAGTCGCCCAGATTCCGTTTGAGATTGATCCGGTCGTCAAGATTATCTGGCTCTTTGGATTGTTACCGGCCACGACGGGTATCGGACACATCATCGCCGGACTCTTGATTCGACCGGAGCGCGAGCAACCGCAGTTGGAACAACCAGCAAGCGAGCCGCCCGCCTTGTATTCATCACCGGCCAGCGTGACCGACCACACAACGAACCTGCTTGAACCACAACAGACACAAAAAGCACCACAATGATTTTGTGCTTTTGGTGCCTTGTTCTGGCTAACTGCTCTTACTCCTTTCGCGGCCTGATACGAACCGCATAATCGGGCCAACAATCACGCGCATCGAAATCTTCAAACGACGTCGAGTTGAACTTCAGCTCATCATCAAACCCGAACGGAAACACCAGCGCCGGCGCCGCAGGCGCGGCAAACTTCGGATCCAACGCTTTCGCGATCTGATCCCTCGCGTCAGCCAGATGCGCGCGCGTTTGGCGATCGGTGGCTCGCGCCATCGCAACACCAATAGCCGTATTCAGATCGCGAAGCTCCGCCTTGATCAACGCGCGATAGTCGTCCGTCACCGACGGCCGCACATTCAACTTCGCCGACAGCAGATCGATGTAAGAGTTTTGCAAGTTGCGTCGGTAGACATCGATCCGCACCGGACCACCCTCGAGCTCGCTCCAGATCCCGCGACGAACGTCGGCCATAAAGTCTGCCGGACGGTAGGCTGCCGCGCCGTCGATGGCTTCCTGTTCAACTAAACGATCGAAACGCGTGTTGCTCAAAAGCGAATTCAAGATCCGCTCCTGGGCGGCGTTTACTCGCGCCACGGCGCCGGACGGTTCGATACGTCTCAAGATTTCAGGCTTCAGCGCCCACGAAGGCGTGGCGAACGCGTTCTCGTTGAGAAAACGCACTGCGGCAGCCTGTCGTTCTTTCGGCACAATCACGAACCGCACGCCGTCCTGTCCGGCGTGCTTCTGCTGGGAGTTGAAACCGCCAACGATCCCCGTGACATGGTTCAACTCGGTGACCCATTGGCCCAACATACGACCGTACAGTTCCTCGAGATCATCGTACGGCTCGCCCGGATGCGAGGTCGCCGGCAAGAGCATGTCGGCGACGCGCTTCAAGTTTTTTATACCGAGTGCAGTCGAAGCGACGGCATCGGCGTCGCCTACTGCTTCCGTATTCTCACCCGGATCAGAACCGCGCGAATCTGCTGTCGAGAAGCGCAGCCACGGTTTCGAATCCTGTTCCCTGGCCCACTCATCCAGCGTCTTCTTCTCTTCATCCGGAGTCTTCGCGCCCGGAATCGGTTTGTAACCCCACATCGTCGCCCACTTGTCATACGGGCCGATCTGCGGAATGAGCAACTCGAGGGGAATGTTGTCTTCGGGCTGGGCCACGTAGTTGAAACGCGAGTAGTCCATCAACGTCGGCGTGTGGCTCATCGTCTTGAGCCACTGCGGATCGCGGACTTTCTCCGCCGGATACGTGGCGCTCGCTTTCATGTTGTGCTGAAAGCCGAGTGTGTGCCCAACTTCGTGAGCAATGACGTACTCGACGAGCCGGCCCATCAGATCGTCAGGCAAAGGCAGCTTCTTCGCGCGCGCGTCGAGTGGGCCAACCTGCAGGAAGTACCAGTCGCGTTGCAGGTTCATCACGTTGTGATAGTACTGAATGTCCGACTCGAGAATCTCACCCGTGCGCGGATCGCTCACGTGCGGGCCCGAGGCGTTCTCGATCGTCGACGGAAGATAGCGAATGACTGAGTAGCGCGCGTCTTCCGGGTCCCAGTAAGGATCCTCTGCTTTCGACGGCGCTTCCTTCGCGATGATGGCATTCTTGAAACCGGCTGCTTCGAACGCCGGCTGCCAATCCTCGATTCCCTTCTTTATCCACCGCACCCACTTCGTTGGCGTGGCCGGATCGACGTAATAAACGATCGGCTTCACTGGCTCAGAGAGCTCTGCGTTCGGATCCTTCTTTTCCAAACGCCAGCGAGTGATGTAAGTGCGCTGCGGCGCGCGTTGTTCGTCGATGCCGTAATCGATCTTGCGAATCGTGAAATAGCCAACGCGCTCGTCGAACAGACGCGGCATCATCGGCTTCTCGGGAAGTTTCACCATGCTGTAATGCATGACGACGGTCGCGTTCGTCCCGGCGCGCATGCCCTGAGCAAACGGGTTTGGCGGAGGTTGTGGTCCACCGCCGCCACCGCCGGGCGTCATGTCCGGTGGAGAGGTGTAAGTTTGTGAAACTTCGACTTCGATGTTTGTCGGAAACGACTTCGTCTTTTCGATGAAGGAACGCGACGCGTCGAAGCCGCGAGCGCGCAAACGAGTGCGAGCACTGAACTCTGTCACTTCGTTGGTGAAGAGTTTAGTAACGTCGATCACGGCCGAGTCGTCTTTACCGAGCGCCTCGATATTGAATGCCATGATGATCGTGTCGTTGTTTGCAGCCTGCACGGCGCGCGACACGGGCAGATTCGGATCGGCGACAACGTCGTACGAGACGCTTCGCAATAGGATGCGATTGCCTTTGCGCTCCCATTTGACGACACGGTTTCCAGCAGCCTGCCCGCCATAGCCAACGCCGAGCGTCGTCCTCGCAATCTGGCTCACCCAGAGAAATTCTTTCATCAACTCGCTCTTGGGGATTTCGTAGTAGACCTTTTCCTTGACCGTGTGGATCGTGAACACGCCTTCATCCGACTTGGCGTCTTTGGTGATCACCTTGTCGTACGGTTTGATTTCGGGTTGCTGATCCGGACGGCCGGGACGTTCCTGGCCCGTTCCTCCGGCCGGCGGCGCCGGTGGATCCTGGGGTGAACTCGTTGCCTCAGATCGTGGGGCGAGCAGCAAAATCGAAATGGTTAAAGTGAGAACAAGAATCGAGACAGGGAGAGACCGGGATCGCATTCGCATGCGTGAGCTCCTTCCGACAGGGGTATTGAATTGTCGCGAAACAATAAGCTCAAGGCGTTGCGAGAGTCAATGCGAGCCACAAAACAGCACGAAGATCAGTTGCCACAAGAAGGCACAAAAAGTCACAAAACAGACAGTGGGCTTCTTTGGCTTCTGGATGTTCTGCTGTCGTTCGGTTTGTTTCTTGTAAGCGTGGGTGCGGCGCGATCGGTTAGGAGTGGCAGCGGGTTGATCGCGCCGTTGAAGGTGTAAACACCGAAGTGCAGGTGAGGCGGTGTGCCTTGCGCGTTGCCGGTTGTGCCGACGAAGCCGAGGACAGTGCGTGTTGAAACGCGATCGCCGACCTCGAGACCCGGAGCGTACGAATCGAGATGCGCGTAGTAATAAACCCGCCCACCTGAACCAATCACTGAAACTGTCTGCCCGCCGAGATTGTTCTCGCCGATCTTGTAGACGAATCCGTTGGTCGCGGAAAAGACGGGCGTTCCGCGCGGTGCGAAGATGTCCTGACCTTCGTGCAGTCGCCCTGTTCCGCGCGGCGCATGCCAGGTGTTTGCAATCGCCTCCTTTGAGACGTTCTGCAAGGGCATCGCGATTTTTGAATCGGGGGCTTGGGTGTACAGTTTCGCGACGTGAGCGTAGAAGCGAAGCGTATCTGCGGTCAGCGCCCAGATGAACAACGCAACCGCGAGCACTGCAAGGATTTTTACGATTCGCCGCATGTCAGCTAAACGAAGATTCGATGCGCCTGGTTCCCGACAGGATTACGCTGCGCCTTTGCGTGAAAAGTTTTCTCTGCACTATTATCCAATTCAATGTCGACCCCGAAAAGTTACCAGCAATTTCTCGCGGATTTTCGCGAGACGATTCTGAGTGCACGAGAACGGCTGAGCCGTATCACTGACGAGCA
>DASSEB010000458.1:0-5740 GCA_035696765.1 Pyrinomonadaceae bacterium
AGTGCGCATCACTGAACGCGAACCGAAAGCAGTCGTGCGAACTTCAGCAGGCCGCTTTATCTGGGTCGACGACGATGCGGTGTATCTCGGCGAGATGTCGCCGACGGATCAAATGCCCGCGTTCTTTCTGCGCGGCTGGAACGAAGACGAAGCCGCAGCGGCGCAGGCTGAGAATCGCGAACGCGTCAGCAAGTTTCTCGACTTGCAACGCGATTGGAACGCGCAGGGGGTCTCGGAACGTGTGAGCGAAGTGAACCTGCTCGATCTGCGCGACGTGCGAGTGCAACTCGCCAACGACGATTCGCAGATCGAGGTTCGACTCGGCTCACAAGACCAGAGTGCGCGGCTCGGTAAGGCGTTGACTGTGCTCGATGCGCAACGTCAAACCGCTCGTGGACCACTCATCAGTTACATCGATCTCACGCAGGGTAAAAGAGCGATCGTCGGGTTGGTAACCGGCAGCCACACTGTTGCCGAAGGAAAGAACGAGTAAACCCCGGAGTACCCGACAACATGGCCAAGCGTACACAGCACACGATCGGTCTCGACATCGGGACGAGCAAGGTGACGTGTATCGCCGGCGAACCTGGCGAAGGGGGACTGCTCGAAGTTGTCGGCATCGGAGAAGCGGAGGCGCGCGGCTTGCGCAAGGGCGTCATCGTGAATCCTGACGCAGCCGTCGACGCGATCAAGCGCGCCGTCGAAGACGCAGAGCGAATGAGTGGACTCGAAGCGGAAGAAGTCACGATAAATCTCGCGGGTTCGCACATCCTCGGCTTCAACGGACAAGCGATCGTCGCGGTCTCGGGTCGCGATCGCGAGATCGTCGCTGAAGACGTGCGACGCGCCATCGATTCAGCGTGTGCGATTCAACTGCCTGCCGGGCGCGAGATAGTCGATCGACTTCCACAGGAATTCATCGTCGACGATCAGGACGGCATCAACGATCCAGTGGGAATGATCGGCGCGCGTCTCGCGGTCAAAGTGCATATCGTCACGAGCCCGGTGACTGCACGCCAGAACGCAATCAATGCCGTGAACCGCGCCGGACTCGTCGTTGCGGACATGGTTCTGGAGCAACTCGCCGCCGCCGAGGCATCGTTAACTGAAGATGACAAGGAGTTTGGCGCAGCGCTCGTGGACGTCGGCGCCGAAACCACCGGGCTCATCATTTACCAGCGTGGCGCGGTCCAGCACACGGCAGTTTTCCCACTCGGCGGTTCGCATTTCACGAACGACATCGCGTTCGGACTGCGCACGCCGATTCCGGAAGCAGAGAAGATCAAGAGAACTGTCGGTTGCGCATGCAGCAGTTCGTTGAGTGAGATGGAACGCGGTGAACTTGTCGATGTGCCGTCAGTCGGTGGACGTCCACCCCGCCAACTCTCGCGACAGATCCTTTGCGACATCCTGCAACCGCGCGCGGAAGAAGTGTTGATGCACGTCGCCGACGAGATCAAAGACGCAGGTTGGGAACGACAACTCTCGAGCGGTGTCGTGTTGACCGGCGGCGGTGCCTTGCTTCACGGCATGACTGAGATTGCCGAACAGGTTTTTGATGCCCCGGTGCGAATCGGATATCCCGAACGCGATCGCTTTGGTGGGTTGATTGAAGACATTCAGAGTCCGGCATGGACTGCCGCGGCCGGCCTGGCGCTGCTTGCATATCGCACGCAAGCCGCCGAGATACGCACAGGTGTAAGCAGGCGCGGATCTACAGGCAAGCTGACGCACTTCGTGTCACGATTCAAAAATAGATTCGGTAGTATTTTCTGACAAGTTGTTGTATGCTTGCGCCCCGGTTGCACAAGATATTGTCCGCAAGATATCGATGCCGATGGCTCAAGAAACCCAACATAGAAGGAAGAGGCCTTGGAAGCCATCCCGTTTTGGGAGAGAGGAACTTAATATGACACCGGACACTCGTCAACCGGGAACGGGCATTAATATTTTCATTGATGATGATCCGCCACTCACCGGAGCGCGGATAAAAGTGATCGGCATCGGCGGTGGCGGCAGCAACGCCGTCAATCGCATGATCGAGGCGGGCATCGATGGAATCGAGTTCCTCGTCGCCAACACCGATCTGCAGGCGCTGAAACGATCGCGCGCGCCAATCAAAATTCAACTCGGAAGCCGCTTGACCAAAGGACTCGGCGCGGGCGCCGATCCCGGCGTCGGGCGTGAAGCAGCACTTGAAGACACCGACAAGATTATCGAAGTGCTTGAAGGCGCCGACATGGTTTTTGTCACCACTGGTCTCGGCGGCGGCACAGGCACCGGCGCCGCGCCGATCATCGCTTCACTCGCAACCGAGCTCGATGCGCTGACGGTGGCCGTAGTGACGAAGCCGTTCCATTTCGAAGGTCGCCGTCGCATGCAACAGGCCGATCAGGGATTGCGAGAGTTGCGCGAATGCGTCGACACCGTAATCACCATTCCTAACGAACGGTTGTTGCACACAGTCGAGCGTGGCGTGTCGCTGGCCGATTCGTTCAAAGTCGCCGACGACGTTCTGCGGCAGGCAGTGCAGGGCATCAGCGATCTCATTACTGTCCCTGGTTTGATCAATCTCGACTTCGCCGACGTGAAGTCGATTATGCAGGGAATGGGAATGGCGCTGATGGGCGCCGGACGAGCGACTGGAGAGAACCGCGCTATCGAGGCGACTCAGCAGGCGATCTCGTCGCCCCTTTTGGAAGAAGCGACAATTCAGGGTGCCAAGGGTGTTTTGATCAACATCACCGGCGGACCTGATCTGACGTTGTTTGAAGTTAATGCCGCATCGTCGATCATTCGTGAGTCTGCTGATGACGATGCAAACATCATCTTCGGCGCAGTCATCGATGAGACCCTGACTGACGAGATGAAGATCACTGTAATCGCGACCGGATTTGACAGAGAAGCCGCATCAGTTGTGTCTGCCGCTGCGACAACGGCGATTCCCGCGCCACCGCCTCGTTTCGTAGCCCGGCCGGCCGACGACCTCCCGCGGCCAATGATGACCAATCCGCGCGTTGACGATCTCGACGTGCCGACTTTCATTCGCAAGAAGGCCGATTAGAGATCATTCGACAGGATTACAGGATTGACGTGTTGACATGAAAAATTTTGTCATCATGTTGAGCCTGTAATCCCGTCTCTACCTTGCATTATCTCTTGCATGTAAATCCTGCAATTACGATAGTTTTCCCCTTTGCTTTTTCTGCTTTTGTTGTGTAGCATGTCGCTCATTCCTTGCAGGAAATTCCATTACGGGTATAGTTCGTTCCTCTCCTCGGATGGGCCGCAGCCTGCGAGACTTGACACTGTTCTGAACATCTAAGCCCTGTGTACATCGCCTAGTTCTCGACGGCTGTAATACCCGTCATAGATTTTGGAGGTAATAATCAAGTGAATCGTAAACTCATCAGAACCACACTCGCGGAAGTCAAAGGCAAAGCCCGAGAAGTTCCGCAGCCCAGAGAGCGTTCGAATGGGAGCTCCCGCGCCTCAAATGATGGTGGCCAGGCACGCGAACGTGCCCCCCAGCAACACGCTTCGGTCCAGGTAAAGAAAAGAGTTCCGCCTCCCAACGAAACCAATGCGGAAATCTTTTATTACAAGAAACAGATCGATGCTCACACCTTGATGGTGATTGTCTTGACTGACGGAGAAGAGATTGAAGGCACGATCGAGTGGTACGATCGTGGCGCGTTGAAGGTCAACCGAAAAGGCGCGCCCAATCTGCTGATTCTCAAACGGAACATCAAGTACATCTTCAAGGCAGACGAGCGTGTTGAAAGCGCCAGCGCTTAGGAAAATTAGCTTAGTCTCGCCCTGAGTTCCTCGCCCTGGACAACAGTGCGTCGCCTCAAGCAATGCGACACTCAGACCAAAGCTCATCCAACCCGGGATCTCGACCCAGGCGAGTTTTGCCGCGCATCGGCATAACCATGGGAGACCCTGCGGGGATTGGGCCTGAGGTCGTCCTCAAGGCTGTTGCCGAAGACGAAGTCAGACGAGTTTGTGTGCCTGTAATCATTGGTGATGCGCAGGCGCTGGCGCACACCGCACGCACTCTCGATCTGCAATCCGGCTACGACATCATTCGTACCGAAGAGACTTTTCCCGATCAGCTTTCCGAGCCCGTCATTTATCATCTCGACAATATCAGCGGCTTCATCGAACCGGGGATCGAGTCAGGCGCAGCAGGCAAAGCTGCGGCTGGTTACATCGAAGCCGCGGTGGAATTGTGCGCAGCCGGATGCGTTGACGCCATCGCTACCGCGCCAATCAATAAGCGTGCTCTGTTTCTTGGCGGTTATAGTTTTCCTGGCCACACGGAGTTTCTTGCTCATCTCACCGGGGCCGAGGAATATGCGATGGCGTTTGTTGCCGCAAACCTGCGGGTAGTTTTGTTATCGACTCACGTGCCGCTGGCCGAAGCGATCAGGATGGTTGAACGCGATCGCATTATTCGAGTCGTCAATCTAACGCATCGCGAGCTTCAGCGCTGGGGGATCGAACGCCCGCGGCTTGCAGTCGCGGCGCTAAATCCGCACGGAGCCGAAGGCGGGCTGTTCGGCGTCGAAGAGGCTTCAGAGATGATGCCCGCAATCGAAGCTTGCCGGCTCAACGATGAGATCAACGTGCAGGGGCCGTACTCCGCGGACACCGTTTTTCTACGTGCTTCGCGCGGGGAGTTTGACGCCGTCGTCGCGTGCTATCACGACCAGGCGATGATTCCGGTAAAGTGTTTGTCGTTTGGCGAGGCTGTTAACGTGACCCTGGGCTTGCCGTTCATCCGGACCTCCGTCGATCACGGCACCGCCTTCGACATCGCGGGAAAAGGACTCGCGGAACACTCGAGTATGGTTGCGGCGATCAAACTCGCCGCAGAGCTTTCCACTCAAGCAGGCGAGAGTTGCCGCGCCGTAGAAGTCTGAACAGGAAAACACACTCACATGGACAATAACGACGCAGTCACAACCGACACGAACCGGCGCATGCTGGTGGCTGATGACGATCCCGCCATCCTTCGCCTCGTCGCTACGATTCTCGAAAAGGACGACTACACTGTGGTCAGCGCGCGCGACGGTCGCGAGGCTTACAAGATCTTGCAAACTGACGCGAACTTCACTGCGGCGATCCTCGACGTCGTCATGCCGCACATCTCCGGACCCGAGTTGGTTCGTTACATGAAATCGGAGGAGCGGCTGAAGCGGATTCCGGTGATGATGATGACGGCCGAGCAGGATCCGAAGCTGTCGTCGGATAGTTTTTCTGCCGGTGCGATGGTGTTTTTGCCGAAACCGTTCACGACCGCGCAGCTTCAGATCATGTTGCAGATGTTGATTGGCAAGAAGACTGAGTAATCGTATGAGATTAATTCTTGTCTTCCTCGTCGCGTTACTCACTCCGATTCACGCGCGCGCCGATCTCAGTCAAAAACAAGCTCGCAAAGTAATTCAGACGGTGGCAGGGTGGTCTCTGCCGAGTGATTCGGTTCGCGTTCGATCGGTTCGGTCCAACACTGCTGATACTGCGGAGGTCAGTGCCGAGATTAAAACTGTCTTTCGTTTGACGGAACGAGAAGGTCGCTGGCAGTTGAGCGAGATCAGGACCGGGCAGGACCGTTGGGAGCGTTTGGAGACTCTCGCGCGAGCTGCGAAGACTGAGTTGCCATCGGGTGAGTGCGATGCGCCAACGCTGTTTGCGCGTCGCTCGTCGGAGTCTGAACTGACGACGAAGCGCGCGC
>DASSEB010000459.1:0-7723 GCA_035696765.1 Pyrinomonadaceae bacterium
ATGCTCGTGATGGACATGGTCCCGCAATTCTCGGACAAATTTCACAGTATCCAGAGTTAATTCTTCGGCAAACCCCACCAGGTGCGCGGGATCTAGCAACTGTTGATTCGCATACAAGAGATCGTGCATTTCCCAAAAACGATCCTGAGCGCCGGCACTTTCAGCCGCTTCCGCCGCTCCTTCGGCATGCGGATGTATCTGCGTGAGCGGAAAGTGTCGAAAGACAAACCGCAGGCTGTTGCCCATAACCTCCTGAACTTCTTTGACGATCAATTGCGCGGCGCCACAATAGGGACATTCATAATCCCCGTACTCGACTAACGTGACCGGCGCATCTTCTGGTCCTATGATGTGGTCGCGCTCACCGACTGGCAGACTTAGTTTGGCTCTCGCGCTTGTTGCGTTTGTCGACATTCGCCACCTCCTTTCCCGATAAACTCTCCAGTGCATTTAGAATTCCGTCGGCGCCTGGATTTACTTCAATCGGTGAAACGTAGCTCCAGGCAATCCGGCCCTCGCCATCAATCACGAAGAGAGCGCGTTCGGTAACGCCCTCACCATCTCGGTAGACGCCGTAGGTTCTCGCGACTTCGCCTTTGGGTTCAAAATCGGAGAGCAAGCGGAAATGCAGGTTGCGATGTTCACGATAGGCCCGATGACACCACACGCCGTCTACAGACACGCCAAGAAGTTCAGCATTGAACCGTTTGAACTCCGGCAGTACCTCGTTGTAGAGAGCCATCTGATCACCACAGACGGGACTCCAATCGGCAGGATAGAAAGCGAGGATTACGGGCCGACCGCGAAAGTCGCTGAGCGAAACTTTCTCGTCGGCACCGGAAGATAGTGTAAAGTCCGGCGCCGTCGTTTCTGCTTTCAGCGCTGACCCAGGGTTGGGGTTTTCATTGTCGGTACGTTCAACCATTACGTGTAATGGACGAATTGATGCTGCCATAATGTTTGTTACCTCCTTGTTCGCATTTTTTTCTCTGTGCAACTCTTTATTTCAACCTCCGATGCATTTCCGCCAACTCACGATTCAGTTGCTCGATCCGTCCTACCAGGTCGAGAATGACCGCAGCGCCGGCAAAGTTAACACCCAGGTCCCTTCGTAGCCTTTGCATGCGACGAACGTGAACTACCACGCGTCGCGGCAGCAACGGTTCATCTGTTGGACCATCGAGCGTCTCAATCAGGCCCTGCTGCACCAGCCGCACAATAAGGGTACGCCTGGCACCGACAGTCTCGGCAACGACATCGAAGGTCAACGGTTCATCGAGATCAAAATCGCTTGTCATGATTCCTTGCATACCTCGCGGCGCTCAATCGCCTGATGGCAGTGTTCGAACGCCTGCGTATCGGAGAACTACGCCGAGCGTAAGAATGAATGCGCAAAGCACCAACATTTGCCTCCAATCGACTTGCATCGCTCCTGTTAACAGAACCTCTCGTAAGGTAGCCACAATACCGACCTCGACCATGGTAGAAACCGAAATCCGATGCTCTTCCAGATAGATTGCAACAGGCGAAACAACTCGATCAGAACCAGAATAAACATGATGTCGGCCAGCACCTGGGAGAAATCCGTGCCACGCACCAGCGATTGGCCCAGATGGACCAGCTTGATCAACATTGCTGCGAAAAGACCGGCACACAAACCGAGCACTATAAGGTCCTGAACTAGCTCCAGCACCGAGCGCACTGCGTGCCGGCGGTTGTGCAAACCTGTCGACTCGGAATGATGATGCTCGACGGTCATCTTTTAATATCACCGTGTCCATTAACTCCGTGGCTCGAATCGAGAGATACGTTTCAACTCTTCGTACACCCCGCGTTCTTCAGGGCTGACATCTTTCGGAACCACGATCTTCAGGCGCACATATTCGTCGCCTCGACCGCCTTTGCGCTTATTCAAACCCTGGTTACGCAGACGCAAGCGCTGTCCGCTGTTTGCGCCGGGCGGAATTTTCAATTCAACTTTTCCATCGATCGTCGGCGCCTCCACCTTGGCGCCTAGTACCGCTTCCCACGGCGCGATGGGTAATTCGACTTCGAGATCATCGCCTTTCACCATGAAGACGGGATGCGGGCGAAGTCGAACATGCAAATAAAGATCGCCGGGTTCGCTGCCGTTACTGCCGGTTCCCCCTTGTCCGGCCAGCCGGATCGTTGAACCATCGCGCACGCCTGGCGGGATGTTCACTTCAATCGTTTTGGGCTTTAGAACCTGACCCGAACCTCGACAAGTCTCACAAGGTTTTCCGTCTTTTAACCCGGTGCCGCCGCAAGTCGGACAAGCTTCCGCCATCTGCATCTCAAGCGTGCGCCGTCCGCCTCGATGCGCTTCTTCCAGTGATAACTCCAGCTCCGCTTCGATATCGGCGCCGCGACCAGATCGTCGACCTCGACCCCTTCCGGCCCCGCCAAACATCTCTTCGAAGATGTCAAAACCTCCAGCACCCTCGGAGCGAAAGCTACCGAAGTCGAAATCGCCAAAATCGAATCCGCCGGCGCGTGGTCCTGCACCTCGCGCTGAACGTTGTGCTCCTTCCCATCCAGGCGGTGGCGCTCCGGCACCTGCTTTGACTGCGCGCCAGTTCTCGCCGTACTGGTCATAAAGCTTTCGATTCTCCGGATCTGAAAGTACGTCATAAGCCTCTTGCAGCTCTTTGAATTTTTCCTCAGCAACCTTGTCGCCGGGATTCAAATCCGGGTGAAACTTACGCGCCAGTTTGCGATAGGCCTGCTTGACCTCGTTGTCAGACGCACCACGTTTGACGCCGAGCACGTCGTAGTAATCTTTAATCTTCGTAGCCATCGATAGGTCCCATATGCCCTATATGACCCTATCCTCCTTACTTCGGCGTGTACTCGGCATCGATGACTTCGTCATCGGCGCCTTGGCTTGATCCACCCTGATTCGATCCTCCACCTGGGCCACCCTCAGCGCTTGCGCCGGCACCTGCCGCACTTGCCTGACTGTAAGCAGCACTGGCCAACGAATGCGAAACTTGCTGTAAATCGCTTGTCAGTTGCCGGAAACGCTCCAGGGTCGCAGATTCATCCTTTAACGCGCTGCGAATCTCATTAATTAAAGCCTCGGCACGCGCGCGCTCATGCGCCGGTACCCGACCACCTAAGTCTTTGATTGAGCGTTCGACGCTGTAAGCCAGCGAATCTGCCAGGTTGCGCGCTTCGATCAGTTCGCGGCGCGCCTTGTCTTCAGACGCATGTTGTTCGGCATCGCGGATCATTCGGTCGATATCATTCTTGTCGAGCGACGTCGAACCGCTGATGGTTATCTTCTGTTCTTTGGCCGTGGCCGTGTCTTTGGCCGTTACATTCAAGATGCCGTTCGCATCGATGTCGAATGTGACTTCGACCTGCGGTAGACCACGCGGCGCTGGTGCGATGCCTTCGAGTCGAAACTGCCCCAGAGTCCTGTTGTCACGAGCAAGTTCGCGCTCGCCCTGCAACACGTGAATGTCGACGGCTGACTGATTGTCCTCGGCCGTCGAAAAGATCTCCGTCTTTCGTGTCGGAATCGTGGAGTTGCGTTCGATCAGTTTAGTCATCACGCCGCCCAGTGTTTCCACGCCCAGGCTGAGCGGTGTAACATCGAGTAGCAGAACATCCTTCACTTCCCCAGTCAGCACGCCTGCTTGAATGGCCGCGCCGATAGCCACAACTTCATCCGGGTTAACTGACTGGTTCGGTTCCTTACCGCCCGTTAATCTCTTCACGAGTTCTTTTACGGCGGGCATGCGCGTTGCCCCACCAACCAGTATTACTTCGTCCAGATCCTTTTCAGTGACTTTGGCATCTGCCATTGCCTGCTTAACAGGGCCCATGCAGCGTTCGACGAGATCGTGAGTCAATTGTTCAAACTTCGCGCGGGTCAACTTCATTAGCAAGTGCTTTGGTCCACTTGCATCCGCTGTGATGAACGGAAGATTGATCTCCGTCTCCAACGCCGACGAGAGTTCGATCTTTGCTTTCTCAGCCGCTTCGGTCAGTCGCTGCAGCGCCTGCCGATCCCTGCCTAGATCTATCCCCTGGTCCCTTTTGAATTCTTCAATCAGCCAATCCACAATGCGTTTATCAAAGTCATCTCCGCCCAGGTGTGTATCGCCGGCAGTGCTCTTCACTTCAAAGACACCGTCGCCAACCTCCAGAATCGAAACGTCAAAGGTGCCGCCACCGAGATCGAAAACCAGAATGGTTTCGTGTTGCTTCTTATCTAGTCCATAGGCGAGGGCTGCGGCCGTGGGCTCATTGATGATGCGCAACACATTTAGTCCGGCGATCTGTCCTGCATCTTTTGTCGCCTGACGTTGCGCATCATTGAAATAAGCCGGCACCGTGATGACCGCATCTTTCACTTTCTCGTCCAGATACCGAGCCGCGTCGTCCGTTAACTTGCGCAGAATGAACGAAGAGATTTCTTCCGGCGAATACAACTTGCCGTCGATATCGATCCGCACAGCATCATTGGGACCGGGAACCACCTTGTAGGTGACAGTCCTAATCTCTTCGGTCACTTCTGAGTACTTGCGACCCATGAAGCGTTTGATGGAATAGATCGTCCGTTCTGGATTGAGAGCTGCCTGCCTTTTGGCGACCTGGCCCACCAGGCGTTCACCGGTTTTGGTAAACGCCACTACAGACGGTGTAATCCGCCCGCCCTCGGCATTGATGATGACAGTTGGGCTATCGCCCTCCATAGTTGCTACGGCGGAATTGGTTGTACCGAGATCGATACCTATCGCTTTAGCCATGACAATGCTCCTTGTTCGAGATCTACCGGGGCAACTCTCCTTCGACCACCAGCTCGTTCTTCACATCGAAAAGTCCCGAAACGCCGCGGGCACGCATGTAAGCTATCTGCGCGTCTGCTTTGGAATTGACGACACCTTTCAATATCGCGCGGCCCCGGTCGACGATGATGTGAATCGATGGAATGGCCTGAGTAGCGTAGCGAAACAAAGGTGAGTTCCAGTTGTAGATCGCTCGATATAGCGCAATCCGCAAACGATCATCATTGGGAGAAAGGGGTAATACTTGAATCTCGTTGATTACATTCTTAACCCCTTCAATCTCTTTGACGCGGGCCTCGGCGTCCGATTTCGTCGTGGGACGCGTCACGTACCCACGCAACACCACTGTGTTATCAGGTTTCACGTCGAACTCGAGCCAGTCAAAAACACCGTAATAAGGCAGGGTCGCCAGTTCATGGCGAATCTGTCTTACCAACCGAGGGTTAACCTGCGGCGTGCCGGCAGATATGCTGGGCGCGGACGCAGGAATAGACATAACGGTCATCAGGATAACCATCGCAATTTCCAACCTTCGCTTTCGCATCTCTTCTCATCCTCCTACATTTCAAGCGCTGCGCGTGTCTGCAACAACCGCATCATTGTGTAGGGCAGCGCGTACGATCTGTCTGATAACCAATTCCATTTCCAAAAACACGTCCAAGCTTGATATGGGCCTTCATGTTAAGTTCGCGTTAAGAAACCTCGCCGATAAACCAAACCTTTGGTCCGGCGCGGCCTTTATTGCTTTCGACTGTCAGGGGGAATCGGAAATTGGTAGTGCACACAGCATGCCACCAGTAACATCCCGGTATTCAACTTCAAGTGTTGCCAGTAGGCGTGCGCGCACGGTACCGTTCGATGAAGTTTTCTTGATGACGGAATTTTGATGGGATGAAACAGCCCAGGGGCGGGTTAAATCACCCAATTACAGAAGCGCATCTCAGTTGTATGATGCGCGTTAAAAGGAGTACATTACTGACTTCTCGTATGTGTATTTAGTGAACCCCCGCGGATGCTTTGCGCTCCGACTCAGCCTCTTCGTGCGGGAAGAGATTTCTGGTGGGTGTGCATCGAGGAAGAGCAATCCCTCCCTATACCTAGTCGCCCGGGAAAAGCTTGCGCTCGTCGATCCACAGAGAAAGACCAAAGAGCACGCTCTCTGGTACCTGGAAAATCTGATTCGTTATGACTACACCCGGCGCGCGTTAAACAAGAACATGTGGAGTGAACGAACTCTAGCAGGGCCAGCCACCCGCTCTATCTCCGGACTTTGAGGTGAAGACGGAATACGATTGACTAACACGCAGTCTCCACCAAGAACAAAGCTGTGAACAAAGAACGTACCCAAACAGCGCGAGCGACCCTAGGCGACGTGCTGTATGCCAAGTGCGAGCCTCCGGTGTCGGAGCAGGACTGGGCTACCCTCGTCCAATCGATTGCCGCCGGCGACCAGCGCGCGCTGCATGCACTCTACGAAAGGTCCCATCGCATCGTCTTCACTTTAATAATGCGCATCACGGCCAACCGGGAAACCAGTGAAGAGCTCACGATCGACGTCTTTCATGATGTCTGGCGGCGCGCGGCACGTTACGATCCCGCGAACGGCACGGTGCTCGGCTGGCTCATGAATCAAGCGCGCTCGCGGGCGATCGACCGCCTGCGCTTTGAGAGTCGAAAAAAGCGCAGATATAGCGGCGATGTGCAGCCAGTGGCTGAGGTCGCTGCAGATCCGGGCGATGTGTTCAAGTTGCGCGAGCAGGGCGAATCACTGCGCGCGGCCTTGGCGGCGCTAACGCCTGACGAACGTCAGGCAATCGAGACGACATTCTTCGCCGGGCTTACGCACGTCGAAGCGGCGGCGCGGCTGAATCAGCCGCTTGGCACCATCAAGACGCGCATTCGTTCAGGACTGCACAAGCTGCGAGGAAGGCTGACGGCGGAAGGGGCGAAGCCATGAGTACGTTCCATCAGAACGGCTGCGAGCACAGTGAGGTAACCTGCGCCTACGCAGCTCAGGCGTTAGCGCCGAGCGAGGTTGCTGCGGCCGAAGCCCATATCATCTTGTGCCCAGATTGCCAGCGCGAGGTGGAGAGCCTCCGCCCAGTAGTCAATCAGTTCGTTTCCTGGCCCATCGATGTGCTGCGTCCGACTACGTCGCTGCTGATACGCCTGGCGCTTCGCATCGCTGAGGAGACCGGCAAGCCACCAGTGTTGCCAACGGCGCGGCAGTGGGTTGAGCCGGAATGGGAACAGGTCGCACCCGGGATCGAATGCAAGCTGCTCGCGACCGACACGGAAAGGCATCGAGTCAGCATGTTGGTACGCCTCGCGCCCGGCGCGAGATACCCTGCCCATACTCATGCAGACGTAGAAGAGCTGCATCTCCTTGACGGTGAGCTGTGGATCGACGAGCGCAAGCTCTTCCCAGGCGACTATAACTACGGGGCGCCCCGTGCGGGCGACGAGCGCGTCTGGAGCGAGACCGGCTGCACTTGCCTTCTCGTTACCAGTACCAAAGATGCGCTTCAATGACGCGGCACCCCATCAACACCGGCCGTCGTAGGAAGTACTTTCTTACGTCGATGTCGGAGGTTTCACCAGCCGCCGTTGAGGGCGCTACCTACTTTCACCCCGCTGTATCTCCCGACCAATCCAAGAGCTTACGTTTGACGTTTTAAGGGTATGCAAGACTCGGATTCCTTCTACATACGGCAACGGGTGAATTCGAGCGGTCGTTATCAAGTGCCCGACCCCTTGCTCTCCGGCGCCGCGGATATAGTGCTCGTTCATCGCCACTCCCTAATACTGCTTGCCGGTACTCGGACGGCTGGTCTGGACGGAGAATCGAGCCAATGAGCCCGCGGTCAAACCTGAACGATTGCGAAAGCGCCGAGCTGACCTGCGCC
>DASSEB010000460.1:0-5986 GCA_035696765.1 Pyrinomonadaceae bacterium
CGCGATCGTGCAGTGACTCAACACATGCTGCTCGACGCCCGGCGTGTTTACGATGTCGGAATAAAGATCTACGAGCGCTTCGCGATTCGGAAAATAGAAAGGCGTGTCAGTGTGCACCTGGCCCCAGATGAACATGTCTTCGGTAGCAAGCGAGATCTGCTTGTTACCGTTTCTGACATTGGCGCGCACTGCGTCCATGATCTTATCTTTTGGTAGATCGATCTGCGGGTTCAGATCGGGCACGCAAAACTTGCAGCGGCGCCCGCAGCCCGTCGTCATCTCTACAACGCCGAAAGTCGTGCGCGTGTCCGGAAACAAAATCGCCTCGCGTTCCATCGGGTGCTTTACTTCAAGCCGGCGCGGCAGTTCTTCTCCCTGGATCGCTTTGCGAAACAGCTCGAGCGTGTCCGCAGACTCGCTGCGTCCCTCAACAACACAATCCACACTCAATTCTTCGTACGTGTTGGTCTGAATGATCTGCCACCCGCCGGATCCGCCGACGATCACTTTGAAATTGTTTCGATACGGACTCGCCTTGATCTTTGCGAACAACTCTCGCGAGTAGTGCGAGTTGATCGGCATCTTCGACGAACCGAAGATCGAGGTGTAAACGCCGGCGGCAAACGTCACGCCCAGTGGGTTGTGTGTTGAGACCGCGACGACGCGCGTGCGGGGTCCAACAAACTTGTGCAGGTCATCAGGAAAACACGCGACCACGTCGTCATTGCGATATTCACGCAGCAGTGACTTCTCGACCAGCCTGACGCCCGCCGGCATGTAACGAGCCGAGCCATCGGGGTTGTGCTCGACCTCGCGCCACTTCGGATATTTGCGGTTGATGACGCCCTCCATCCAGATTGGGAGAGAAGCCATCGCCATCTGAATGAAGTAGCCCGCGTGATCGATTGCCTCCGTCAGTGGAGCGGTTAAAACGATCATGCGGCCGCCATCGCCGGGTGGTTCAGGGACTGGTTGTAAGTTGGACGTTTTGCGGTTTGAGAGTTTACTGGGGACGTTCATTCAGTATCTTATCCAGGGGTCGATAGTCACAATTGCGTGCTTACACTAATGAAAACTCGTGAGGTTGACAAGTGCTTTGTAAGTCGGGCCACAAGAAAGCACAAAAGGCACAAAAGATTAGTGCGTCACTCCGTGCCCGTTAGTCCTGCCAAAGCTACATGTCGGTGGCGGCTATTGCTTCGATTTCAATCAAAAATTCGTAATGAAGCTTCCCGGTCGGGATCACGGCGCGGGCGGGGCGATTCTCCCCAAGGATTCGTGAATAGACCGTGTTGACACCGTCCCACAAATTAATATCGGCCACGGAAATATTGATCTTGAGCACGCGGTCCCAGTCACTACCGGCAGCTTTGAGAATCTCGTGCACGTTGCGCAGCGCCTGTTCTGTCTGTTCCTCGATCGAGCCAAACCTGTACTCACCGTTCGGCAGAATAGACAATTGACCCGCGACGAACACGAGACCATTGTAGACCGTCGCTTGCGAGTAGTGTCCTGCCGGCTTCGGCGCGTTCGGGGTGTATATTCTCTTGATTTCCATAAAGACTCCTGTTGGAGACTCAGGCTGGGAAAGCGGTCTCTTCAGTGACGCGTTTCGCTTGCTGGAAATGTCGCTGTTCGTGAATCACGAGGATCCTGTACGTATCCATCAGACTGTAAGTAATCGGCGCCGCAACCGGTGAGGTGATTATGGTCCGCTCGAGATCCATATATGCCGTTGCCTTCATCTTTTCAACTATCTCGCCTTGCTGATCGACGAAGTCGTTGATAACTGAACCACTGATATCGCTCTGCGCCGGTTGGAACTTTTGCGGCGCTTTTACCTTGCGAGCGGAATCCGGATCCACAAATTTGATAAGCAAAGATCCCATGAGCCGTGGAAGCAGAGGCAAGCGTTGCCAGATCGTCTGGTTGCGTCCGCTGACGGCGTCATCGATACCCGGAAAATAAGATTTGTTCGTAGTGAGAAGATGGTCGAAGCACTGGGCCACGCTCCAGCGTCCGGGAGCTGGTTTCCAGTTAAGCTGTGAAACAGTTAATTGCCCGAAGGTGGCTTTAGCGTTTGCAGCGAGCGTGTTCGCTTCAGCGATTAACTTCGGTAAATCGGCTCGCCGTAAATCCATATCTTGTAAATCTCGAAATCCTGTAATCCTGTCAAACACTGACAGGATTAACAGGATTTTCAAGATATTTCTACTTAATTAATTCCTGCGGTTTCAGCACTCGTGTTCATACCAGCCAGCGAACTGACGCTGAGCTTGGTATCGGCGTGTTGCCAGGACTTTTCAAACTCACCCTGGACACTCTTCGCAGCGCCGTCCTTGCCTTGCTTTCGCAAGCTTTCGGCAAGTCCGAACAGAGCGCGTCCATTGCGCGGCCGTCGCAATATCTCATCACGAAAAACCTTTTCCGCGGCTTTGTAATCGCCGTTCGCCAACAAGGCGCCGCCGAGCACTTCGCGCGTCGGCAAATCCCAGTCGGCTGGTTCCGCGTAATCGGTCGCATCTTCAGCGGCGATGGCCTTCGTTAAGAGATCGAAACCGGCTTGTTTGTCTCCGCGGGCCAACGCGATCTTTCCTTCCAACGCCAGCTCCGCAACCTTCATGACGTTCATTGCCGGGTTGTTGAAAAGCCGTTCCTCCGTCAGGGTCTTATCGACAGCACGCAATGCCGCGAGTTCCGCATCAGCCTTGGCCGTGTCTTTGGCGGCGGCATACGCACTGCCACGCGCAAAGTGCCAGAAGCCCGTCGTGATCTTCAGCGACGCATCCGGTTTCGGCTCTTTCAGAATCTCATCCCACTTACCGAAACGAATCATCGACACACTCGTGTACGGCAGAAACATCTCGAGCATTGGCATCGCTTTCACCACGGGCTTGACGTTAGCTTCGAGCTCACGCGCCGACTTGATCGAATCTGCGTAACGTCCATTCATGGCGCTTGCCGCCGCCAGAAAGTGGATGTTGTGGTTGTAGTACATCGCCGGGTAGAGACCGTTGTTACCGCTCTTCTGGATGTAATCGCGGTCAACGACGATCGCGTCGACGTTTGCCTGCGCAGCCTGGAAGTAGTCGCCGGTGCGGATGTAAACGTGCGACGGCATGTGAACCAGGTGACCGGCGTTCGGGGCAATCTTGCCTAATCGTGCGGCACTCGGAAGCGCCCGCTCGGCGTTTGTCGAAGCTTCAACGGCATGAATGTAGTAATGGTTCGCGCCGCTGTGATTTGGATCGCGACGCAAAACACTTTCAAGCGTCGAAACTATCTCCAGCGTGTTTTCGCCGGGTTTACCGTCCAGAGTCCACAGCTTCCACGGATGCAGGTTCATCATGCTTTCCGCGTACAGCGTGGCCGCATCGAGGTCGTCGGGATAGGCCTTCGCCAACTCACCCATCGCGTTCTTGTAATCGACGGCAAGCTTGTGTTGGTCAGCCTGAATGTCGGCGGAGTAGCGCTTGGACAAGGCGTCGATGTAAGCACGGTCGTGCTCAGACGCTTTCGGCGCGAGTTCCATGGCTTTTTTCAGGTTCGTGTAAGCCTGCACGAGTGCGGGCCCGTCGGCCGGCACGTTGTAGTTTGAACCGAGGGCGATCGCGACGCCCCAGTAGGCCATGGCCATTTGGGGATCGAGTTGGGCCGCCTGTTTGAAAGAGCGCACGGCTTCTTCGTGATTGAAGCCGTACATGTACGCCAGTCCCTGGTTGAAGAACTTCTGGGCTTCGGGGTTGTTGGTTGTGACCGGGTGGTTGACGTCGCCTAAGCCGGCCACCAATGTTGCGGGCGCCGGTTCCTTGGCTGGGGCGTGGCCGTGTTGGCCAAGTACCACGATGGGGAAGAGCAGCAGAATCGCAAAGAACAGATGCTTCATTTTAAAATCTCCTGTGCCGGCAAACTATGCCGGCAAATGGTTGTCGTGAATACAGTCCACAATTCATAACGCGCAACCGATGGGGGAAAGAGGCCACTACTCGGATCCGTACTTCAAATGCACCACTCGCGCTTTGCCTTTGGCGTAAACCGTAACGATAAAGAGGTCGTCAAACTTCTTCTCATCGATTGTCGGCACAACGTCGCCGCCGAGCATTTTGATCACGTCGGGGAGCGAATTGCTGTGACCGACTACGAGGACGCTTTCGCCGGGACGCTCCAGAATCTTGTTAACTACTTCCGCGGTTGACTCCTCCGCGATTTGCTTCGGATTGGTGGAATTCGGTTTCAGAGTGATCGACGTGACGGTCACGCCGGCTTTAGTCGCAAACGGTTCGGCTGTTTGTTTCGTCCGCGCGAACTGTGACGTGATGATTGTTTTGACGCCCGCGTCGCTCAGCACGCGGGCAAGTTCCTGTGAACGGACGACGCCTTCCTTTTTCAACGGTGGATCCTCTTTCGGCTCGTTTTCTTTTTCAGCATGCCGGACCAGGAAGACGGTTATCGGCTTGAACTCCTGCTGGGCGCAAGCTGTTTGGAACGCCAGGGAAGAAACGAGTAGCGCGATCAGGATTTGGGGGAGTCGTTTGGTTTTCATTGTGCTTTATGCGCCCTTTTGCGGCCCTTTCCAATCCGGTGGCGCTTCGGGCCACTGCTGGTCGGGGCTCACAGGCTGTGACTGATCAGGTCCAAGCCGTTCTGGCTCGATCCTCGCGACGATGAAATTCTCCGGTGGTACAGGCGCGCCTGCCAAACGCCGGAGCAGCGCGAGTTGGCCCGCGTGTGTCATCGCGTCGGAGAAAGGTCCTTGCAGCAGACGTTCTTCAGACACGTCATCGAGCAACGGATCTCCATTTCGCAGGTGTTGGGCCAGGAGCCCGAGCATCTCGTGAAAGCGCGCGACTTCTTCGTCGAGAGATTCTAACGCCTCCGGCCAATAGCGGCCACCGATGAAGTGCGTGCGAGCGTAACCGAGTACGCTCGTCATGTGACGGACCAACTCCGCGGGCGTGCGCACGCCTTCCTGCACGCGAAAAGATCCGAAGTCAGGCGGCGCGTCGCGCAAGGCTTTCTGCGTCCGGTAAGCAAGGGCTGCCAGAAAGTGCGTCAGTAGTTTTCTCGTGTTAGCCACAAAAGGAGTTAAGCCACAAAAGGCACAAAATGGATTAACGAATAGATCTTTTACAAATCTTTTCGCATGGGAACAAGCTCGAGCTTTACGCCGCCGGCAAGATCGAGATCGAAATCGCCCTGCTCGACAAAACCGCATGACTTGTAAAACTCGATTCCGGGAAGCGTGGCCATCAACTCGAGTGCGTGAAAACCGTGAGCTCTAGCTTCGTCCTCACAACGCGCAAGAATCGCGCGCGCGATCCCTTTGCGTGCGTGTTCGGGATGAATGAAGAAGGCGCGAATCTTCGCCGGTTCCGACGCCGGATCCAGATACCCTTTGTCGCGGCTTGAATACTGGTCTCCGCCGAACAGAGTCCTCCTGCGACTCCAACCGCCGCAGCCAACCAGCGTCCCAGCATCTTCCGCCACGAGATAAGTGCCGTCCTCGATCAGATCCGTGTCGACGCCAAACACGGTTGCGATGGCCGCTTCGATTTGTGTGTCGTTGTAATGTTCGCGGCTGAGGTGCCGTGCAGACTCCGCGATCAATTGCTTGATCGCGTCACGCTCGTCCATCGTTGCCTGGCGAATAATCATTATCGCTCTAGTTCATTGCCACTAACTGATTCACAATCTCGTTCGCAGCGTTAGGCCGTCCCATCTTCCGCGCATTCGCCTGCATCGACGCGAAGCGAGCCGGGTCAGCAAGTAGCCGATCGAGTTTGTAAGATAATGTGTGCAGGTTGTTGCAACGGATCGCCACCGCGCTCTCCAGCAGGTGATCCGAATTTCGCTCCTCCTGGCCGGGGATCGGGTTGACGATCACAAACACCAGCCCTTTTGCGAGTGCTTCGGAGGTCGTCAGACCACCCGGCTTGCCCACGACCAGATCCGATGCGGCCATGAGCTCGTCCATCTCTTGTGTGTA
>DASSEB010000461.1:0-4884 GCA_035696765.1 Pyrinomonadaceae bacterium
CGTCGCAGCAGCCGTCGCAGCGGGTGTGTACGGATAGTAGCGATCGAGAAACGCCTGCCAGAGATTTATTCTGCCGGAACTGTCGCCGCGACCGGCACTGTTGTACGAAACAAAGAACCCGAGTTTCTGGTCCAACACCAGGTGCAGATCGCTATGGAAGTAAACCGTGTCACCGCCATGGCCGATGATGCGATGTCCGTTACGCGACTCTTCGTAGAAGCCATAACACATCGCATTCGCGCCGTCGTCGAGCGCAAACAGACGGCTGTGCATAAGCTGCGCTGTCTCGGGTTTTAGTATGCGCGCGTTGTCCAACTGGCCGTCAGCCAGGTGCGCCATCATGAACTGGGCCACGTCTGTGGCACTACTACTCAAGCTGCCCGCGGGAAACGGATTTATGACTTCGAAAAGCTCCGGCGCGTCTGAACCCAACCGGTAACCGTTAGACATGAACGGCGCAAGCTCCGGTGGAAGCGGTTGCTTGAACGTCGAGTGCGTCATGTTCAATGGCTTGAGAATGTTCTCAGCAACGTATTCGTCGAAAGGCCGGCCCGACACGCGCTCGACGATGTACCCGGCAACCGCGGTCGCGTAATTTGAATAGGCTGGAACCGTTCCGGGCGGATAGATGCGTGCGGGAATGTGCGTTTTAAGATACTGGCCCAGGTTGAGCTTGGATGCATCGTTACTGAATAAGTCTTTGACCTGCTCTTCAAAGCCAGGCGTGTGAGTCATTATGTTTTTTAATGTAATGGGCTTACCAAAAGCATCGGGAATCTTGTAATCCAGATAGTCGTTGACATCTCGGTCCAGATCGAGTTTGCCCTGTTCGAACAACTGCATGACTGCGGTCCAGGTGAACAGTTTTGAAATGGAACCGGGACGAAACAGAGTCTCTTGCGCGGACACCGGCTTTTTCTTTTCGACATCTGCATAGCCGTAGCCTTTGGCGAAAAGGAGTCTGCCGTCCTTCACTACTGAAATCGTGGCGCCTGCGATGTCAGCTTGTTTGATTTGTAGCGGAACCAATCCATCCAGAAATGCTTCGACGTCCGCTGCCGTCATATCGTGCGGCCGATCTGGAGACGCCGGAGGAACCGGCGATTCAGGCCTGACGTGCTCGGTGGGCGTCTGGCCGATCACACACACAAAGATGCAGAGGAGATAAATAAACGCCTTCACGATTCTGCTTTTCATTTTTTGTGCCTTTTGTGCCTTTTTGTGGCTCAGATCGAACCTTTGCGAAGGAAGTATTTTCCGATTTGTTTGTCGCCGCGCGCCTCACGAGCGAACGCCTCGACGAAGTAACCAGTCTTCAGCGCCTCCGTGAACGCCCAACGAGTTTCTTCGCGCCACCTCCAAGCTGTCTCTCGATTCTGTTGTTGCAAAGCATCGATGTTTGACGGGATTTCGATTACGACTCGATCTTCATCGCTGAAAGCATTGCGTCTTGGTGAATCATCTTGATCAACTTCAATGAGCGACGGAGCGGCACTAAAGCCCACTTCATCACTCGCACCCGAAATTTTTCGCTGCACACGTTCGCTCGAGACAAACCACGACACCCAGAGACGATCGGTCCCGGTCTGATGAAGAAAACTCGCCGCATCCTCGCCGTAAAAATCCGGCAGGTATCGATCCGCCAGCACCCCAAGCTTGCTGAAATTGAAATACGCATTCAGACTCTGCAACGGATCGAACGTCCAGCTAATCAATCCGATTCCCTGCGCCATCACGTGTTCGCGTTGCGCGAGTTTGAGCCGCCGTCCCAAATCAATATTCCGATAATCGGGTTTCACTGCCAGCATGTGTGAATGATGGGCCAACTGCCCGCGCTCGAAACTCGGAAAGCCATAGACGAACCCGATCAGCATGTCACCTTCAAATGCGCCAATCAGAACGCCACCCGCTTCTCTTGCCGCGACGAGGTGCGTAAGCGGTACCACATCGAGATCCGGAATACCCCAGATCTCCTTCTGCAACTCTTCGACCGCGCGCATTTGCGCAAGTTCATCAATCTCACGTATCTGTATTTTGGAGATCTCAGGCGCGGAAGCCATGCTCACTTCACCTCGACCGGCAGCGTGATGTACGACGCATTTTGGCCCGAACGAAACACTTTTTGCACGGCTGGCTTAAAGTCAGACTCTTTGGCGAGGAAGATGTTGGGAACAAACGTCTGCGGATTGCGGTCGATCACCGGGAACCAGGTGCTCTGTACCTGGACCATGATCCGGTGTCCCTTCTTGAAAGTATGATCGTTGGCTGGAAACGCGATGGCGTAGTGGTAAACCACATTCGCCGTGAGTGGCTCGGGCTTTTCGATACTCTTGAGATAACGACCGCGAAAAACATCGCCCGCAATCATGAGCTGATAACCACTCATAGTCGGGTCGCTCTCATACTTGTCCGGGTACACGTCGATGACTTTGACAATCCAGTCACTGTCTGTCCCCGCCGTTGAGGCGAAGATATTGGCGACTATTCTTCCCGATACAGTCACATCTTCCGTAAGCGTCTCACTTTCAAAAGTCAGAACATCGGGGCGATGATCGACAAAACGCTGATCCTCAACCAACCAGACCGGCCATCCAGAACGCACCTGAATCGGGCGCGGACGGTACGGAACAGGATTGGCAGGATCCGAAACGTAACTATCGAAAGCGTTCGCATCGTTGGTTGCTGGCGGGTCGAAAGATAGTCTCTTCCCGGACTGAAAGTAGAGCTTTCGTTCACTAACGTTCTGTTTGGGCGGCCAGGCGTTATGTTCTACCCACTTGTTCTCACCGGTCCTGAAGGTCAAGGCCTCGGGTCGTTGGGCCGCGCCCTGTCCTTTTAAGTAGTAAGCAAAGAAAGGCGCGAGGATATTTTTGCGATAATAAGCCGCCGTTGGACTGCCAAAATCGATGCGGCCGAGTTTGGCTCCCTCGCCTCTCGACCAGCCGCCGTGATTCCATGGGCCAACCACGAGGAAATTCTGTTTGGCGGTGTCGTGGCGCTCGAGCAACTCGTAGATCTTGATCGGACCGTAGAAGTCTTCCTGGTCCCACCATCCGGCCACGTTCAGAATCGGCACGCTGACGCGGTTGAGCCACGGCGCAAAGCCCTGGCGCTTCCAGAACGCGGTGTAGTCTGGTTCATTGACGAAGTTGGACCACGTGGGAATCTTGCCGTGAAAGTATTTTTGGTCTGCATTCGAAAGCGGGCCCAGGTTCAGATACCACTCGTAGGCGTCGAGCTTATCGACGATCTTCGTCACATCCGAGATCTCTTTCGAAGATTCCATCATGTAGGCGTATTCGAAACCGTAACTCAAACGGAAGGCGCCGTTATGATGAAAATCGTCGCCGAGCCACATGTCGGCGGGTGAGGCTTGTTGGACCACTGCTTTCAACGCGGGATGCGGATCGAGCATGCCCATCACTGAGAGCCATGCGCCATAACTCGTGCCGGCCATGCCGACGCGGCCGTTGTTGTTCGGCACCTTGCTGAGTAGCCAGGCAATCGTGTCGTAAGTGTCAGTGCTTTCATCGATCGCGTTCTTGTCTTTGGGATCGCGCGGTTGGCGGAGCATGACAAACTCGCCTTCAGACTTGAAGCGACCGCGAATGTCCTGGCGCACGACGATGTAGCCGTCCGTAGCGAGTTCGCTAACGAGCGTTGCTACTTGTTCCGCGGTGAGATTGCCGAGACCGTACGGAGTTCGCAAAAGCAGGATCGGCAGAGGTTGACTTGAATTGGGTGGCGCGTCGATTTGAGTGTACAGGCGAATGCCGTCGCGCATCGGGATCATGGCTTCGGTGCGCACGTAGTCCGCGGGCTTTAGTTGTGCGTGAGCGACGCCAGGAGCCGCAATAAAGCAAAGCCACAAAGAAGCACAAACGGCACACAAATGCGCGGAAAATGTTTTGTACTTCTTTGTGGCTGGGAACCTTTTGAGGCGAAGCATCATCTCTCCCTACCCCTTGATACTCGATCGATCGACGCTGGCCGCGGCACGCGCCTTACCGGATTCAGCTCCAGCAACCTGAGCGCTTCCTGGACCGCCCGCTCCAACTGCGGATCGCGACCCTTGATCACATCCGCAGCCGTGTACTCAACCTCGATGTCCGGCGGCACGCCGATGTTTTCTACGTCCCACTCGCCTTTCAGGTTATAAAACGCGAGGCTCGGCGCCGTAATCCCTCCGCCGTCGATCGTCGCAGGAATGCCGAGCGTGCCGACCAATCCACCCCACGTTTTTGTTCCAATCAGTGGTCCAACTTTGCGCAATCTGAAGTAGTAAGGCAAGGCGTCTCCACCCGAACCCGCAGACTCATTGATCAGCATCACCTTCGGACCGTAGATTCCAGCTATCGGTGACGTCGAAGGTGTGCCGTCACGCAACGCGAAGTAACCCATGACTTTCCGATCAAGCTCATTGACGATGTAGTCTGCAACCATGCCACCGTGGTTGTAGCGTTCGTCAATCACAGCGCCGTCTTTGTCCTGCTGTGCGTAGAAGTAACGCGTGAAGTAGGTGTAACCGGGATTTGCAGTATTAGGCAACCAGACATACGCAAGCTTACCGTTGGAGAGTTTGTCTACCAGACGGCGGTTGTTTTCAATCCATGCTCTGGTCCGTAGAGTATCTTCACTCGCAACCGGTACGACTGTGATCAGACGTGAGCCTTCCAGCGACGGAGTTTTGTTAACTCTGATCAGCGTCTGTCGATTTGCAGTGCCTTCGAACAAGCTGTAGAGATTCGTTGGCGGCGCGAGTGATCGTCCGTTTACTTCAAGCAGGTAGTCACCTTCAGCTACTTGAATTCCCGGCGCGCTGAGCGGCGCGCGCAAATCGGGGTTCCAGTTCTCGCCAGTGTAAATGCGTTTGATCCGGTAATG
>DASSEB010000462.1:0-6657 GCA_035696765.1 Pyrinomonadaceae bacterium
CTTGACGGCACCCATGTCCTGGACCTGACGTACGGTCAGGTGCAGGAGTTCAAGCGAAACAAAGTCACCAAGAGAGCCTTCCATATCAAAGTTGATGGAAAAAATCAGAACTTCCGCGGTCGTTCCAACAGCGATACGGAAGCTCTACTCATTGTGGCCCTTTACAACAGCTTCGCGCGAAGTAACGGCATTACTCCTAACTGACTTACAACCGAAGCTGTTCCCAACACTCAACCCGCAAACCAGGAGGACTCACCCCATGATAAATCGCGCGTTACAAGTCGCCGTACTCATGCTCGCTTTGCTGTTCACGTTGCCTCCGCCGTTGGTCGCCATGGGCCAGGCTGTTCCGGCGAATACGGCGCAGGAAAAACCGAAAACCGAATCGTCAGAAGAGAAGAAGCTGCGCGAACAAGATGAGAAGCGAAAGAAGAAAGAAGAACAGAGGAAAAACCAGGAAACAAAGCTTCGTGCCAGCCAGGAGAAAAAGTATCGGACGCTTACCGAGTTTGCACAGGACCTTTACGCCGGCGACGTTGATTTCAAGGAACAGGTCGACGATGCTTATCTCGATCTGCAGAGTGAACACGCAAACGAGGCTTACCGGATCAATATCTCCCAGACCAAAGAGGTGCTGCTGACTGAAAACCAGGGCGAAGCACTAAAGATTCGTCGTCTTTACGATAATCCCAGGGTGCAGGAGTACCTGAACATGCTGGGCCAACGAATTGTTCCCGACGACTCGGACAAGCTTTACTCGTTCAAAGTGTTTGTCGATCCGATACCGCAGGCCTACACGCTTTCGACCGGAACTGTTCTGGTCAGCAGCGGCATGATTTCGCTGCTGGAGAATGAGGCCCAGCTCACGTACGTACTAGCGCACGAACTCGCTCACGTTTACAAGGATCATTGGCGGATTAAAGTGATGTTGCCGTTTGCTGAGGCGGAATACAACGAACGCCAAAAGCGGAAACAAATGATGTGGGCCGGACTACTGACTTTAGCCGGTGCTGGTATCGGTGCGGCAATCAACGGTCAGGATGGTGCGCTCATCGGCGGGGGAAGTGGACTGGTAGCGGGTTTAATGGTTGGTCGCTATTACTCAAAAAGAATGGCCCTGGATTGGAACGCGGCGCAGGAGAATGAAGCCGACGATTTCGCGTTGAAAGCCATCCTCGACAAATCGTACGACATCAAGGAAGTGCCGCGACTGTACGCTACCATGGCCCAGGTCGCCAACAAAGATAGCCGCGCGCAGTTAGGTTTTCTGGGTGCGCGTTCGCGAATTAAGGACCGGACCGACTACGCGCAAAGACTGATCGATGGTCCGATGCGGGAAAGATACCAGGCGGCATTGCAGGCTAACAAAATCAAGGGTACGAGTTCTGAGTTCAACCTCATTATGTCGGAACTGAAGCGCGACAACGGCATCGAAGCGTTCTATCGCGATATGTTTCAGTTAGCGAAGGCGAACTTGCAGGAAGCCGTAATGCTCCGATCCGATGATCCGCTTGCTGCTTACTACTACGGTCGCGTGATGAAGCTTGTAGGTCGCACCAAAGAAGAACTTGATCTCGCGCAGCAATCGCTGCTGAAAGCAGTTGCTCTCGATGTACGGCATGAAATTCCCGACGTGCAGCTTCATCGGGCGCTCTTGCTGATGGACACTAAGGATGCGAACAACAACGCAGAGGCGATCAAGGCATTGAAAGCTTATATAATGGACTACGAACGTAAGCACGCCACGACGATCATCAACACCGGTGTCTTACCGCCCAACATCGATGTGCTTTACGGTTACATGAGTCTGCTTGGTGAAAAGACGTGGACCGCGCCCGCGGTGGCCGAGTTGTTGCAGACGGATTCCGCTACTCCGAACAACACCGTCGCGCCGGCCCAGCCGCTCATGCCGCGTATTCAGCCGGCGTCCGAAACGCTCTCACCTAAGCCGGTAAAAAAAGGGCGTAAACAGTGAACAACCGCTCTTCCGCCTTTGGGAGAAACAAGCAGGGGAGGGCGAGGATATTAGTTCTCGTCCTCTTTTGCGCGTTGATTGCGCTCGCCTTTCAGCCACTGGGCGCACGCTCCGAAGGCCCGCCTTTAGTCTTTGAACTGGAGCTCCCTGATTTTCAAATTCTGCCCTCGAGTCAACCGGAGCTCACGATTCCGTCCGCGAACGTAAACCAAATATTTATTCACATTCTCAGACCTGCTGCCGACAACATTGATTATGGCGCGATTACGGCAAGCGTTAATGGTAAAGCAGCAGCCCCCGTTGCAGAGGTTGTGGCGGGCGTCCGTGGAAAATTGGTAAAGCTCGACTTGACGCGGCTGCCGGGATATCAGTTTGTTAATGGACCCAACACCGTCGAGATCTGGGCCCAGAGCAGGCGCGGCCGCACATACTACGGAAGCTTTGTCGTTAAGACGGCGACTCAGGAGTGGAACAAGGAGTTCACCTATCGTATCGAACCGGCTCCGAACGCAAAGAATGAAGTCCCGCCGCAGATTATTTTGCTGGAACCGCAACGCGCCCTGGAGTTTCCATCAGCGGCCAACAACCTAAACGTGCTTGTGAGTGGCATTGTTGTGACTACAAGCGAAGTCCAGCGAGTATCGGTTGATGGCAAGAACATTCCTTTCAAAGTGCTGGCAGCGGAGAGGATGCGCCAACTCACGAGGCTAACCGACGCGGAACGGAGTGTGGCTTTCGAAACGACCAGTAGGGTCAAAGCGAACGCTAGTTATGTTTTGGTTGAAGCTGAAGACAAGGTCGGCTCGCGCACGCAGGTGTTCGTTCCTGTGTTTACTCGAAAGCCCGGCGCGACACCGGTCGGCGGGCAGAAGTTTGCTTTGATAATTGGTATCTCGCGTTACAAGAATAATCTGAAAGGCGTTCCGAACCTCAGGTATGCTGATGAAGACGCAAGATCCATTTACGATTTTTTCCAGAAACCTTCAGGTGGCAGCTTTGCTCGCGAGAATATGCTGCTGCTTCAAAATGAGCAGGCGACCACGGCGAACATTCGGGAGGCGCTAACGCACTTCATCAATAGAGCGTCAGAGAACGACCTGCTACTGATATTCTTTGCCGGTCATGGTGCACCGGATCCTTTTTCTCCTCAGAACCTGTATGTGATCACTTATGACACGAGCTATGCCGAGATGGAGCAGACGGCCCTCGCCATGGCGAATCTGCGCAAGTACATCGAGCAAAACGTCAGGTCAAAGCGCGTTATCATGTTTTTCGACGCTTGTCACAGCGCAGGGCTGTCGACCGAGGGGACGCGGGATTTAGCGAACAATCTGGCTAATCTTTACCTTCAGAAGCTGCTCTACGAGCAGGACGGACGAGCCATCATAACTTCGAGCGACGTGAATGAAGTCTCACGCGAATCGCAGAAGTGGGGAAATGGACATGGCGTTTTTACCTACTACTTACTCGAAGGTCTGAAAGGAAGCGCTGACACGAACGGCGATCGGCTCGTGAGTGTTGGTGAACTCTTCCGTTATGTTCAGCAAAAAGTTCGGCTGGACACCAGGCTGCAACAGAACCCACGAATGCTGGTCGGTGACAACGAGAACCTCGCTCTTTCCGTTGCCGGTCTACGCTGACGGCCGCCTCATCTCCTAACCACCTCCTAATCGTCAAGGCTCAGTTTCAAAGTCGAATTCAGTGTGCCCAGCGCCTTCGGCGCTGCGCTTCGCTCTGCTCAGCGCTTTGCCCCTGGCTACCATCTATCGCGCCTTCGGCGCTGCGCTGCGCGCCTTCGGCGCTGCGCACACTGATGCTGACTTTTCAGGCATAGCCCATCCTTAACCGAAATCGTGTGACTAGATCTGTCTCATTTTCGCGCCAAGTAGTTTGGGGTGATCAAACGAGATCACGACGTTGGCGAGAGGAGACACATGGCGCAAAAGATCCGAATACTGTTTCTATCGGCGAATCCCTGGACCACTAGTCGCATCCTCGTAGACGAAGAAGCGCGAGAGATTTTTGAACGACTTCAGGAAGGTCGCCAGCGCGACAAGTTCGAACTGTTCAAGCACGCTGCCGCAAGACCCATCGACCTGCAACGGCTGTTGCTCTTCTATCAACCACATATCGTTCACTTCAGCGGGCACGGCAGCAATAAACAAAAAATCATTCTCGGTGGAGCGCCTGGTCGCGGTAAGACCGTTGAGAGGCAAGGACTGGCGGAGTTGTTCGCACTCTACAGCAGCCACGTTCGATTGGTCCTGCTCAACGCCTGCTTCACGAAAACGCAGGCCCGCTCCATCTCGCAAGTAATCGATTACTCCGTCGGTACAGGCAAGGGAATCGGAGACAAGGCGGGAGTTGCTTTTGCCGGCGCCTTTTACCGCGCGCTCGGATTCGGCAAGTCGATCAAAGAGGCATTCGACTCAGCGAAGGCGGAACTCGGTCTAACCAGGATGCCGCGAACTCAGGGCATCGAACTGTTCGTTCGCGAAGGGATCAATCGAGACGACCCATTTCCGCGGCGTGCAGAGATCGACGGCACTTTCCTGGTCGAGAGAACCGAGCGACGGGAATGCCACATCAACATTTTCGCCACTTCCCGCACGATCCGGTCACGCACACGGATCCGTTCTGAAGTCACAAGCAAAGTCGGTCTGCAGGCGTGATGCTCAAGCGAGAAACACGTCCGGCTCCATTGACCCGCGTGTCAGGCGACTGCGGCGCCTGCACCACAAAATGAAGAGGAGATAGGAAAATGGCAGAGAATAAGAATATCAAGCAACAAGGGACGAATTTAGCAGCGCGCGCTCTCGGCGCCTCGCGAAAACCTGCCTCGAAGGCAGCAGGTACCCGAGCCGGTACATTGCTGGATTGGAGGGGCGACTCCGTCAAATCGGGAAAGGCTCCGCGCCGGCGCCTTAATGCACTTCGCGATGGCCGCTAACCGGCTGCTTCTTACGAAAAGAGAAGGTAGCTCGCGGAGCTACCTTCTCATACTTGCTCACTTAATTCCCATTCGATGTACCACTTAGCATTGAATCTCTATCGCATACGTGATAAATAGAGCGTTCCGTCTAACACCTACGCGGGTGCTCTCCGTAACTTTGGTCTCACGAGGCAGGTTCTCACTAAGAAACTGAATTACATGCCACCGCTAGAGCGATCGATGAAAGTTGAGATTTGTAGCGTGGCGTTGATGTGTCTGACGCTGGTGTTGGCGCTGCTCGTACCACTGTCGGAGAAAGGTCCGATCGCCGGCGAAACCGTTGCAGCGAACAATGAGTGGATTCATTTGACGCCAGGCTCGACTACACGTCGTGAACTCAAGGCTGGAGGCAAGGACGTCTTTGGGATCGATGTAGATGCGGGCAAGCTGATCCGGTTCTCGATCGATAAAGGTGATCTCGGTTTATCGACAGTTCTATACGGGCCAACCGGCACGAAACTTCTGGAGCATATCAGCCAGGACTTTGAAACAGTTGAAATCTTTTTTCCCGCCGACTCCGCAGGGCTTTACCGGATCGAACTTCAGTCGCGAGAGAACGTTCAGTTACCAAGACCGTACGAACTGACGCTGCAACCGTTGAGGAGCGCGACGTCACAAGATCGAAAAGACAGTGAAGCGCGGCGCGCGATCGCGGCGGCGGAGGTTTTGCGAGCGAACTGGGCAGAGGCGTCGCTCCGCCAGGCCAGTGAGCATTACGATGAAGCTGCTTCGATGTGGACCGCGCTGCAAGATTTCTCAAGTGCTGCTCGGGCCACACTGAAATCCGGTGACGTTCAGTTCCTTCTGAGCAACTATCCCAAAGCATCGGAGCGATATCAGAAAGCCGCATCGCTAGCCGCAACGGCGGGGGATCGCGTAACGCAAGCAACTGCGCTGAGTCAGTCAGGCCGGGTGTACTGTAATCGGGGTGACAATGTTTCAGCCGAGCAGTACATCGAGAAAGCCCTCGACCTACTCCAACCTCACGACGCTGGTTCAACGGCGATCGTTCGTAACGCCACCGGCGTAGTGCTCAGTGCTTTGGGCGAGGTCATTTACGCGAAAGGCAATTTGCCGAAGGCGTCGGAGCAATTCCAACGCGCCCTCGAGTTGCTTGATGGCGATCGCAAGAACCAGGCGAACGTCCACATGTTCATAGCCTACATAGCCGGCGCGAATCAGCCCGAGAAAGCACGTTCGGAGATCTCGCAAGCGTTAACTCTTTATCAAGCGACAAACAATAAGAGTGGTGAAGGACTCGCACTTATCGGCCTCGGCCTGTATCACTCTTCGAATCGAAAAGAATTTCCGGCGGTCACTTACCACCGGCAAGCAATCGATATCTTTCGTGCCGTGGGCGATCGACTGAGTCACGCCATCGCACTGAACGCCGTGGGGCAGGTTTACGAGAACCTTTTTCGATACGACGTTGCTCTTGATAACTACGAGCATGCGTTGAGGCTTTTTCAAGAGATTGATGCGCTTGATATGGCGACGATGGCGATGTTGAAAGTCGGAACCATTCACCGGCGCCGGAAAGAATTCGATCGAGCACATGATTACTACGAACGTTGTCGCGCTTTAAGTCTCAGTGCTGGAAAGTTGCGGACGGAAGCTGCCGCTATCAACGAGATTGCGGGTCTTTATGCCGACCAGGGCAAATTTGACGAAGCAGCCCGGCAATACCGCC
>DASSEB010000463.1:0-10900 GCA_035696765.1 Pyrinomonadaceae bacterium
CGCATCAACTCGAATCCGTTCTCGGCCGAATACGATCGACTCGGTTTCGGCCGTATCGAGATTCTGACTCGCCCGGGCACCGACCGCTATCGCGGCCAGGTCTCGTTCAACTTCAACGACGACGCTCTGAATTCTCGCAACGCATTCGCGGACACACGACCGCCGATCCAAACACGCCAGTACGGCGGAAACTTCGGCGGCCCGCTGCTGAAGCGAAAGGCGTCGTTCTTCGTTGACTTCGACAAACGCGACATCAACGACCAGACAATCGTCGTCGCGACCATTCTCGACGCAAACAACAATATTGTTGGCTTCACTGATACAGTTCCGGTCCCCAGTCGTCGCACAACTTTCAGCCCGCGAATTGACTATCAGATCAACCCAAATCACACGCTCGTAGCTCGTTATAACTATTCGAAGAACACTCGCTTGCAGAATGTCGGCGGCTTCAACCTGCCGTCGCGCGCTTACGACTCGGAGAACAGCGAGCAGAGCGTTCAGCTTACCGAAACAGCAGTCATCAATAAGACCATCGTCAACGAGACGCGCTTTCAGTTTGAGCACCAAACCAGTTTGCAGGACGCCGACAATACGATTCCGACGATCGAAGTGTCGGAGGCATTCACGGGCGGCGGATCGCAGGTGGGCCAGTCACACAGCACGACGAACAATTGGGAGCTCGTGAACAACACGTCTTTCGTGATGGGAGCACATTCGTTGAAGGCTGGCGCGCGCCTCCGGTCTGTCCATATCGACCAATTCTCGCCGCAGAATTTTGGTGGTACGTTCACGTTCTTCGGCGGCGGTGTTGGTCCAAAGCTCGATGCAAACGATCAAGTGATTGCAGGCACGACGCCGCTCACCAGTATCGAGCGTTATCGCCGCACGCAGGTTTTCCTCGCGCAGGGGAAGACCGCGGCCCAGATACGAGCGCTCGGTGGCGGCGCGAGCCAGTTTCGTCTCTCGTCGGGGAATCCGGAGGCTGAAGTCGGCCAGTGGGATTTTGGGGGCTATTTACAGGACGACTGGAAAGTGCGTCCGAACTTTACGCTCAGCCTTGGTCTGCGTTACGAAAACCAGAAGAACATCGACAGCAATTTTAACTTTGCTCCTCGCCTGGGGTTCGCGTGGTCGCCGGGCGGGCAACAATCGAAGACGGTGATTCGCGGCGGCTATGGTGTTTTCTACGAGCGCGTCGGCGAGAACCTGACGCTGCAAGCCACTCGCTTAAACGGCGTCAACCAGCAGCAGTTTACGGTGCAGAACCCGGACTTCTTTCCAGTGATTCCAACTGGAGACCAGTTGATCTCGATTGCAGTACCCGGTTCAGTTTATAAACTCGATCAAGGACTGCAAGCGCCGTACACGCTGCAATCAGTGTTCAGCGTCGAGCGGCAGTTGCCGCACAATCTCACGCTGGCCACCAGTTATATCAATATCCGCACGTTGCACGTGCTGCGGACCAGACCGCTGAACGCGCCGTTGCCGGGAACGTTTATTCCGGGAGTGGCCGCGAGTGGAATTAGACCGCTGGACTGCGCGGACTTTATTCCGCCGGACATTAATCCGTCAACGCGTTGCAACGTCTTCGGCTACGAGTCGAGCGGACGTTACAACCAGAACCAGTTCATCGTTAACTTCAACAGCCGTCTTCACCGGAACGCGACGTTGAATGCCTATTACGTTTTGGCGAAGGCAAATAGCGACGCCGATGGCGCCGGAACCTTTCCCGCTAATCCTTACGACTTGAGCACCGAGTATGGACGGGCGTCGGGCGACATCAGGCATCGTTTTGTGATGATTGGAAACTTCCGCGCGCCGTGGGGCATCACGCTGAATCCGTTCGTGACGGTGCAGTCAGGAAGGCCGTTCAATATCACGCTCGGTCGCGACATCAACGGCGATACGTTGAATACGGAACGTCCGGCGCTTGCGCCGGCGGGTGCTGATTGTTCCGACACGATCAATTTCAAATGCACGCCGTTTGGGAATTTCAAACTGACGTTTGCCCCCGGGGACGTGATGATTCCGCGCAACTTCGGCGAGGGGCCGGGCTCGACGACCGTCAACCTGCGCGTCAGCAAGACGTGGAGTTTTGGTTCAGAGGGTCGCGGCGCGAATGCTAATCGGCAGGATCGCCAAGGCAATGACGGACAACAGCGCGGCATCATGGGCGGCGGCATCGGACGCGGTCCCGGTGGCCCAGGCGGTGGTGGGCCAGGCGGCGCTGGAGGTGCTGGCGGTCGCGGTGGTTTTGGTGGACCAGGCGGCGGCGGACCAGGCGGTGGTTTCGGCGGTGCCGGTGGCGGTAACGGTCGTTACAACCTGACGTTCTCGCTGAACTTTCAAAACCTGTTGAATCACACGAACCTGAGCAATCCGGTAGGTAACCTCGGCTCGCAGTTGTTTGGGCAGTCAACCTCGACGGTTGGCTTTTTCGGTGGGTTTGGTGGAGCTCCGAACGTCGCTTACAACCGCCGTATCGACGCGCAGATCCGGTTCACTTTCTAAAGTTGGGCCACGGATTATCCGTGTAAATCTGTGGTCTAACTCTTTACGGCGCATTCGTGCCATCTATCGATGGCCGCATCTCACCCACAAACTGATCCGAGTTTCTAATACTCGACAACACTATCTTTATCGCCTCATCCGGAAAGCCCGACTCCAGCGTGAACGTGTAACCGGTAAACACGTCGCCCGAATCATCAGCGCCCCAGAACAGAAACGTCGATTCGTTCAACTGCACTAGCTTGCGCAGCAGTTGCGTCGTATTCCGTACCTTGTCGATATTGATGTAAGCGCCTTTGTAGTGCGGGAAGACCCGAAAACCAATCGTGTCCTTGGCAGTGACTGAGATCACGATCTCGAACGACTCAGCGTTCGTGAGCCCGTCGCGCATCACGCCGGTGAAAACAAACTGCGACTTCGTGCTCGGCTGAAAATTCACTTTGATGTCGGGCCCGACTCTTTGTAACAGCGCGCTCAGCCGCACTCGCGTCTTCTCTCGCGAAGCCTCGGCGGTTGCGTCCTGGGCGACGATTGCAGGGGCGGCTATCAACAATGTGATAAGTACGACTGAACGTATGGCGTGGGGACTCTTCATGGTTCTCTCCTTCGACCAACTCAAAACCGTCTTCCCTTGTATGTGAACTTGCAGCGGAGAGTCAATAGTTAGAATATGATTCGGTCAAATTAAACCACGGGACGATTGACTAAGTTGTTCTTGCAGCGTTGCATCGCGCCGGACTGTCGCGCCGAGTACGAACTCGACGATCGGTTGTACGTGTGTTCGCGATGTAGTGGACTGCTCGACATCGAACAAGCTGACGATGTCGTATTCGATGCGGCAGCGTTGCGTGCCTTGTGGCGTGAGCGACGCATGTCTAACGACGGGCGCGATCGCAGCGGTGTTTGGCGTTTTCGAGAATTCTTGCCTTTTGACGAAGACGTGAAGATTGTTTCGCTTGGCGAAGGAAACACGCCGCTGTACGACGCGCCACGATCAGCCGATTACTGCCGCTTGCCGCAGTTGAAATTGAAACATCAGGGTTGCAACCCGACGGGATCTTTTAAAGACACCGGCATGACCGCGGCGGTAACGCAGGCGCTCAAACTCGGTGCGCGTGTCGTCGTTTGCGCGAGCACGGGAAACACGGCGGCGAGTTTAGCGGCCTACGCTGCTCGGGCCGATCTTCTTTGCGAGATCATGGTTCCGGCCGGGCAGGTGAGTCATGCAAAGTTGGCCCAGGCGCTGGACTACGGCGCGAAGATGCGGGAAATTGAAGGCAACTTCGATGCGTGTATGAACGCGATTCGCGAGCTTTCGGCAGATGAGTCGATCTATTTGGTCAACTCGATAAATCCTTTTCGCATTGAAGGTCAGAAGACAGTTGCTTTCGAACTCGCCGAGCAACTCGAATGGCGAGTTCCGGATCATCTCGTTGTGCCTGGCGGCAACCTCGGAAACAGTTCGGCGTTTGGTAAAGGATTTCGTGAGTTGGTGAAGAGTGGATTGATCGATCGACAACCGAAGATCACGGTGGTCCAGGCAGCCGGCGCAGCGCCGTTTGCTCGTTTCTATTCCGACCCTTCGCCGACGTTTGTAAATGAGAATCATCCGCAGACTCTGGCTTCGGCGATCAAAATCGGCGCTCCTGTTTCGTGGCAGAAAGCGTGGCGTGCTGTGCGTGAGACAGGCGGCAGCGTGATAACAGTCACCGAGCAGGAGATTGCGGATGCGAAAGCGATTATCGGTCGGGATGGTATTGGATGCGAGCCTGCGTCGGCGACGACTGTTGCGGGAATTCGTAAGCTCGTTAGAGATGGCACAATCAAAGAGGACGAAAGTGTCGTGGCGGTGCTGACGGGGCATTTGTTGAAAGATACTGACTACGTGATCAAATATCACAACGGCACATTACTGACTTCAAACGGCCATGATTGAAGTTCGCCTGCCGGCATCGACCTCGAATCTCGGCCCGGGCTTCGACTGCTTCGGCCTCGCGCTGAAGTTGTACCTGACCGTCCGGGCCACCGCGATGCCTGCCGGCTCCGAACAGTGTCGCGTAACCACGACCGGCGCGAAAGAAAACGAAGCGCTCCCGCGTAACGCCATAAACCTGATCTACCGCGCGATGGCGGTTGCCGCGCGACGTGACCGCGCCGAGTTGCCGCCCGTCGAATTAGTAGTTCACAACGAAATCCCACTCGCCAGCGGTTTGGGCAGCAGCGCGGCGGCCATCGTCGCGGGAATAAAATTGTGCAGCTTACTCACGGAACGCGAACTATCCGATCAGGTGATTCAGAATTACGCGACCGAGTTTGAAGGACACCCGGACAACATTGCGGCGGCTTTGTACGGAGGCTTCTCGGCGAGTTCTATCGGCAGCGATGGAAATGTGGTCTCCGCGAGATTCGAATGGCCGTCCGAGATCCGCGTGCTCGTAGTTTCTCCTCATTCGCAACTGCCGACACACGTCGCACGTGCGGCGCTGCCGCGAACAGTTACCCGCATTGACGCCGTGCACAACCTGCAACGAACCGCACTCTTCACTGCGGCGCTCGCGCAACGACGATACGATCTCTTTTGGGAGGCGATGCGCGATCGTTTACACCAGCCGCAGCGTGAAGCGCTCGTGCCGGGCCTCGCTGACGCGTTGGCGCTGCCGCGAATGCAAGGATTGCTGGGCATCGCCTTGAGTGGCGCTGGTCCAAGCATTCTTGCTTTAGTCGACGACAATGATGAGGAAATCGGTGAACGTATCGCGAGTTGTTTTCGAAAGCACCAGGTCGAATCCACCGTCAGGATCCTGGAAGTCGATAACGACGGTTGTCGTGTTATTTGAGCCGCTTCATTAATCGAAACACCGGGTAACTCACAGCCAGCAAAAACAACGCGTACAGACTGTTTTTCGTATCAGCGGCCACCGCTCCGGCGAGGAACACCAACGATCCCAGCAGCGCCAGCCCCGGCGTGATTGGATAACCCCACGCACGGTACGGCCGCGGCTTTTCCGGCTCGCGTTGTCGCAGGACGAAGAGTGAAATGAACGAGAGGATGTAATTCGCTACGAAGAAAAACGCCAGCACGGTGATGACGACGTCAAATTTCTGACCGAATGCGATGAACAACACCGCGACGAGGGCGCTGAGGAAAAGCGAAACAGTCGGAGTGCCGCCCTCGTTAACGACTGCTGCTTTTTGCGTAAATAGACCATCGCGACTCATCGCGAAGATGACGCGCGTCGCCATCAGGTGAAGCGCGTTGATGCCGCTCAACATCGACACGATTGTCAGGCAGCGAAAGATCGTGTCGCCGTACACGCCGAAGATCACGTTTGCAGCTTCGCCCGCGGCAAACTCTTTGCCCGCGATTTGCGCCACCGGCAAGACGTACAGCAGTGCGACGTTGACTAGTAAGTAGATCGCGGCGATGCTCAGAACGCCGCCCAGCAGGGCTCGTGGAATATCACGCCCGGGATGCTTCACCTCTTCAGAGAAGTAGATCACGCCGGCCCAACCGTCGTACGTGTAAATAACGGATTGAAGTGAAAGAACTATGGCTGAAACCGTAACCACAGAAGTCGAGCTTGGTTGAGAGGTTGTCAGCGCTCCGCCTCCACCGAAAACGAAAGCGGCGATGATCAGTGCGAGGAACGCGAGTGCCTTTAACAGGCTCGTGAGGTTTTGAATGTTGCTGCCCCACACGATCCCGCGCCATTGCAGCACCGCGAAAGTAATCGTAACTGCCGCCGCGATCGCGGGAGCTTTTCCTTCGAGGGCCGGAAAGAGCGCACCCGCAAATGTGCCGATCACGAGTGCGACAGCGGCTGTCGAACCACACGACGAGATCCAATCGCTCCAACCGACAATGAACCCGGCATACTCGCCCATCGCGTAACGCGAAAACACATACTGCCCACCCGAACGGGGAATCATCGTGCCGAGTTCGGCGAGTGAGATCGCGCCGAGCAGCGCATAAAGCGCGCCGGCAAGCCAGACAAGGAGGAATGGACCAACACTGGGAAGTTGCGCCGCGATGCTGCCGGGCGCGCGAAATATTCCCGCCCCGATCGTATTCCCAATAATGACGGCCAGCCCAAACCCAACCCCGAGCACCCGCAGCAGATGGCCACGCGATCTTAAGGATTCCCGTTTGGTTTCAGTTAACAAAGGAAAATTTTTAGCCACAAAAAGCACAAAAAGCACAAAAGAAAACTTTCGTGATTTGTGTGCCTTTTGTGCTTCTTTGTGGCGAATTATGCGGCAAGTGCATCATAGCGCAGATCAAGTTTGGCCACTTACGTCGGCGTGGAGCAATCGATGGAAGAGGTGTTCGCCGGCTTCGCGCCGCACTGACAGGCGGCCGGCGTTATACGCGCGTGAATTCAAGCCTCGTTGCACCGATTTGCAGATGGCCACGTCTTCGTCCTGAATGCGTTGGCCCACGGCAACGCTCGCCAGGTTTCGCTGCCGCGCTTCATCGCTTGCAACGTCAGGAAAGTAGAAATCGAAAATCACCTCGGTTTGATCTACTCCGCGCGGCACGACGAGATTCGTATCCATCACACCGTCGTACCAGTTGATCATGAAGTTTGGATAAATCCAGTAGTAGAGTGCGCGATCGCCTTTGCGCACCGCCCCCGTTTGCGCCTCCGCGCCATCCGCCACGATCGGGCTCCACTGCAAGCAATGGTGCTTGCCGTTTTCGATCATGTAGTTACTGTAGTCGAGCACACTGTCGAGGCCTTTGTGCAGGTAGGGAACGTGATAACCCCCGTCGAGATAGTTATCGACAAAGACTTTCCAGTTGCAGTCGAAGTGATAATGACGACGCTCGAACCAGTGCAAATCCTGCAATTGAAGACCACTCGTCTGCGCCACGAGCTCTTCTCCCAGAAACTCCTCCAGCGACACCGCTAAAACCTGGATCAATTTCACAAAAACCCAGTTCTCCCACTCCGCAATCTCCAACGACACGAGCCCATTCGCCGCCCGATCGAAATCGCACACACCGGAAAAATCGGGCGTGCCCTTCAACTCGCCTTCAAGCGAATAGGTCCAGCCGTGATACGGACAGCGAAGTTGCGCCGCCTTGCCTTCCGGAGCTGTCATCACTGCTGCCGCGTGATGCCGGCAAACGTTGAAGAAGCCGCGCAACTCACCGTCGTTTCCCCGCACGATCACCACCGGCTCGCCCGCGATGTCGGTCGTGACGTACTTGCCCGCCTCAGTTAACTGATCCGCGCGCGCCGCGAGTTGCCAGGATTGTGAGAAGACGGTTTTGAGTTCGTGATCGTAAAAGTCTTTGTCGATGTACCAGGATGAAGGGATCGTCGACGCATGATCGAGCGCAAGGTTGGGATCGTACTGCTCGATGATCGTCTTCAATTGATCGTTCATACAACCGGCGTGGCCGTCTTGCGCTTCGGATTGAAGAACGGCGTCTTCACGACTGTGGCGCGCACGTGGTGCCTAACTGCTTCGACCGTGATTTCGAATTGCAAGCGCGTGCCGGGCCGCGTGTACTCGCGTCTGACGGTGGCGAGAGCGATCATTCTTTTCAGCACGGGCGACCACGTGGTGGTCGTAGCTTTGCCAACCTGAACGCCTTCCTTGAACACCGGCACGGCGACTCGCGAGGCCATCGGCGAAACTGCGGGCGGCAAACCAACCTGTTCGTAGAGACTCTCGACCTGCGGCCAGTCAATCTCGAGACCAACAATCTCGCGCGCCGGACCGCGTTTGTGTTCCTCGATCAGCGCCGCCTGGCCCACGAAGCGGGTCTTATCGAGATTCACTAACCGGCCCAGGCCCATTTCAAACGGCGAGTATCGCTGTTCGTCGACGAGAGCTTTCTTACTGCTGTTGAAATCCACGTCGATCAGCAGCAGCCCTGCTTCGACGCGCGCGACGTCGAGCGCGAGCATTCCCGCGGGATGAATGTCGAAGGCCCGGCCGTGTTCCATCAATGCATCCCAAACGTTGACGGCCTGGTCCGACGCGATCCAGATTTCGTAACCGAGATCTCCCGTGTAGCCCGTGCGCGAGATCTCAACCGGCACGCCCGCGATACTGCCTTTCGTCACACGAAAGTATTTCAGGTTCGCGATGTCCGCGCCTTCTACCAGGCTCTTGAGCAGCCGGCCCGACGTTGGCCCCTGCAAAGCGAGCGCTGAAACGCTTTCCGAAATGTCTTCGATCTGCACGTCCATGCCCGCGGCGTTTTGCGTGAACCATCGCAGACTCGGATCCGCGGCGGTCCAGCGATAAGTATTCTCTTCGAGACGCGATACGGTGCCGTCGTCAATCACTTTCCCGCGTTCGTCGCACCACGGTGTGTAGACCACCTGGCCGACTGTCACCTTTCGCATGTCTCGGGTGATGATGCGATCGACGAGGCGCGTCGCGTCCTTTCCCGTGAGCCGGTACTTGAACAGCGGCGAGATATCGATCAACGCAGCCGCGTTACGAATTGCGTTGTACTCGTGTTCGTGATGCGGTTCGTAGGAGCTGACCGCATAGTAGCCGGACCACTCGCGATAGCTAAGACTTTCGCAGAGTGGGAATGTTCGTTCGTGAAAAGCGGTTCCGATAGGCATGTTATTGTGCGCTGTTTGTCAGGGCGAGCGATTATAAGTATGCTAACGCGCTTGCGGCAAGACAGCTTCTGTTGGTAACTATTAATCTGAAAATCATAACAAGCACAAAAGGCACAAGGTCAATCGTAAATTGTTTTGTGCTTTTTGTGCTTCTTTGTGGCGCAAACGCATGACGCAAAAATACGACGTCGTCGTGATCGGCGGCGGTCATAACGGTCTGGTGCACGCGGCTTATCTCGCGCGCGCCGGCAAAAAAGTCCTCGTGCTCGAACGCCGCCACGTGCTCGGCGGCGCCGCGGTTACGGAGGAAGTTTTTCCGGGTTTCAAGTTTTCTGTCTGCTCCTACGTCGTCTCGTTATTAAGACCGGAAATCATTCGCGAGCTCGACTTGCCGCGTCACGGCCTGGAGATCCTTCCGCTCGACGGCACGTTCACGCCGATGCCGAACGGCGATTACCTCTGGCGCGTCAACGATCACGCGCGCACGCGCCGCGAGATCGCGCGCCACTCGCGACTTGACGCGGAAGCCTACGACGAATACGGCAAGGCCATGATCGAGATGGCCCACTTCGTAAAGCCAATCATGAGCATGACGCCGCCCGATCCGACGACACTCGATCCGAAAGGCTGGAAGAACCTCGCCTTCCTCGGCCGGCGTTTTCAAAAACTTCCGGACGAAGACAAGTACAACCAGGTGCAGTTGATGACGATGAGCGCCGTCGACTTTCTCGATCAGTGGTTTGAAACTGACGTGCTCAAAGCGACGATGTCAGCCTCGGGCATCATCGGCACCTTCCTCGGCGTGCGTTCACCGGGAACAGCGTACGTACTGCTGCATCATTACATGGGCGAGATCGACGGCGCGTTTCGTTCGTGGGGCTTTGCACGCGGCGGCACCGGCGCGATTTCAAACGCCATCGGCGACGCCGCGCGTGAAGCAGGCGTCGAGATTCGCACCGAGGCGCCGATCGCAAAAATTCTTCTGAAGAACGGGCGAGCGACTGGTGTGGTGCTCGCGAACGGCGACGAGATTTACGCTGATGTTGTTTCTTCGAGCGTCGATCCGCGTTTGACGTTCATGAAAATGATCGGCGAGGAACACTTGCCGGATGAGTTTTGCACCGATCTCAAACGTTACAAGTATCGCGGCTCGTCAGGAAAGGTGAATCTCGCGCTCGACGGCTTGCCGGATTTCAAGTCGCTGCCCGGGCCAGGCGCGCACCTTCGTGGCGCGATCTCGATCTCGCCGAGCGTTGATTACATGGAGCGCGCGTACGACGAAGCGAAGTATGGACGCTTCTCGCGACGGCCTTACATCGACATGGTGATTCCGAGTTTGACGGATCCTTCGGTCGCGCCGCCGGGTAAACACGTGATGTCGTGTTTCGTGCAGTACGCGCCTTACAACTTGAAAGAAGGAAACTGGGACGAGAAGCGCGACGAGTTTGGCGACACGGTGGTCGACACGATCGCCGAGCACGCGCCGAACATCAAGGACATCATCCTGCACCGCCAGGTGCTGACCCCGCTCGACATCGAGCGCACCTTCGGCCTGACCGAGGGGAACATCTTCCAGGGAGAGCTGACGCTGGAACAGCTGTTCTTCCTCCGCCCCGCCCCGGGCTGGGCGCAGTATCGGACGCCGGTCAAGAACCTCTACATGTGCGGCTCGGCGACACATCCCGGCGGCGGCATCATGGGCGCCCCCGGACGCAACGCCGCCATGAAGATCGTCAAGGACACGGGGAACCGAAGGTAAAAGGCAGAAGGTACAAGGCAGAAGGTAGAAGGTAGAAGGT
>DASSEB010000464.1:0-14517 GCA_035696765.1 Pyrinomonadaceae bacterium
TACGGTTTTTCTTACCAAACCAAAAGGCGGCTTAGCATGAGCCTTTTTGCTTTGCCTCAACGACGGGGATCAAGAATTATTAAACATATCGCATGCTGATCACTGACCAGGTCGCTACCGCTCCCTGTACTGACTGTGTCCAAGCCCGGCGTTCGACTTTTGGTGCAAAGCCGCTCAGCGTCATATTTCGCGCCATCGGCGCTGTGCCACTGACTTCCACTTTTTACGCAACCCGTCTAACGTAATTTTCCCGCTGAGAAGCGTTCGTATCTGCGAGTGACAGGCAACACGTTAACCTGCCGAAGTAAAAACATCAAAAGCATGTTAGCTGTCGCGCTGTGTGTTTATTCATCCTTGACTAACACCTTATTTGTGGTATTGTCCCGCTCCTCCCACGCAGAAAATACTCCGAGTGATGTACCCACTACTCACTCACGACCGAAGTAGCCTTACTTTTAGGAGACACCCCGATGAGATCTCGTCACCGCCTATCGACCCCGTACAGTAGACCTTCACGACAAACTCAACTTTGCGGCGCTTGGCGTTCTCTCTTCCCAAGCGCTCGCTAGATTCTGAGTACTGTTTAAAGGCGTCCCGGCCTGTTACCCAAAATAGGGATAAGCCTCCTTCAAATTGGGTAATACCGCCGATGTGAAGTCGCAGGCGCTCGTCTTATGTTCATTAATCATTGACCACGAGGAGGAACTCATGGCTACCACATGGATCAAGCGTTTCGAAAACCGCTCAAAAGACCCGATCGCACTCTTCAATCTTGAGTGGACGAGCAGCCGCGGTCACGGCACTACCGTGCTTCCCGGCGAGAGTATCCAGGTCGATATGGCGGTACCGTGGCCCACGTGGCCCGGGCCAGAAGTAAACTTCGCCAACAAACACCTCGAGATCAAGATCAATGATGTATTGCGCTACTGTATATGGCAATCAGCACATATCGACGGTGATAACATCCGTTTCTCGACCGACGGCCAATATCACGACGTTGGCGATCACGTACACGGCTATGCGGGTACGGCCACTAACCTCTTTGAGGCGGTCGTAGGGTTGTTTACCAACAGCGAGGATCCGCTTGCCAGGTTGGTCCTCACAGAACGAACGATTGTCGTACTGGATAGCCATTTTGAGTGCATGCCGATCGCACCCAAACCACCGCTACCGTTTACAACGATCAAACAGATCCAAAACCAGACCACCGGGACAGTCAAGTTGCGTAACACGCACACGAACAGAGAGGTGGTGGTCCCGGCGGGGTGGTCGCAGGCGCTCGATATGTCTGTACCCTGGGCAGCAAGCCAGGACGCATTCAACGCGGAACATCTCGAGCTTCAAATCAACGGCCAACCCCGGTTCTCGATCTGGCAGGCCGATAGTTTCGCTGATGGTGATTTCGTCCGCTTTTCGACTGGAAGCTGGAGCCCGACCGCGACTCACGTGGGCGGCATCCCCGCTACCGGTATTTCACCCGCAGACCTCGTCTTTACGATGGATCGAACGCTGGTGGTGCTCGATAACAACAGCCCGGATCAGAAACAACTCGAGCTGTGGCCCAATCCACCGGTACTCGACGAACTGATCAATCTCGTACAGGGCTTGTTACACCCAGCCCAGATGCAAACGCCGCAGACTCCAATGTCACCGATGCCCTCGGCTGCCAAGAAGTCTGCTACCGCTTTCAGCATCCCGGGCCCGTCGTCCGATGCATACAGAAACCACCAACCTAACGCACGGTTCCTCTACAACGACTCCGGCAAGCGCTATCAATTCAAAATCGACGCAAACGGAACGGTGATCGCTATTGCTCCCGATGGAACAGAAACCAGGCTCGATAGGACACGCTCTTACAACGAGCTGCGCGAAGGTAAGGACGTCGACACGCCCGTGTTCGATTTAATAGCGGCTAACTGCGGACGCGTCTTCGCTAAGGCAGCCGGCAGCGATGACTTCTACTGGGCGACGATGGATGAGAACTTTATTCACCTGCGACCGGGAGCAACGAACGAGATCTCTGTTGCGACTACGTATTTCAAGCTCGATCCACAGTTCGGGCTGGCAGATAGCAATAGTCTCCTCGCCCCCATCGCAGGCATAGACGATACCCATCTTGCAGCGGAACGACTGCCGACTTTCCGTCAAATACTTCGACATCACCCTACCGACATGATGATTGGACGGGCGGATCCGGGAGTCTGGCAACAACTCGATTTCCGCCCTCCGCAGACCATACTTTTCCTCGCTCTGCGCGATGTGGTTCTGGCGGTGATCCCGATCGTAATTGCCGTAGTCGGCCTGGCCTCCGGCGCAGGGATATGGATGATCATCGCGGAGCTTGCTTACTTCACTTTGTTAAAGGACCTTCTGCGTCAGTACCTGACGCAGCAATACGCCTCATCCGACCCGCCGCCGTGGGTGGCGACGCATTCCCCCGTCAGATACGTGAGGGACGATGGCGAGATAATCGCGCCTTTGGTTGTCAAGTACGTACAGGTCCTTGACGTCGGAGTCGGGCACGTCCACCTGCATCAGCAATACCAACATGTCGTCGGCGGAGAGCTCCAGTCACAGTTTATTGAATGGCTGACGTATGTGTACCGCTTCTTTAACGGCGGTGTCTGGGATGGCGATGGTTATGTGGATGGAACGAGCAACTTCTACATCCTGGTGAAGTACGCGACACCTCCCACACTCCCAGGGGACCCGCCGCCCCCGCCGCTTTACGGAATCCTTTATCAGGATGAGCAGGCTTACTTTTCTCAACGCTGGCGTATTGTCGGTCCGGACGACGCCCACGGAGGCACGTTTTCAATAGCGAACGACCTGACCCGGCATGAATACGAGTGGCATAGAGAACGGTTCTGGTGTCCGTTCTGGGCACGTCACATTAATGACGACAGCCGCATGGCAGTGTCGGCGCAGGTAATCCTCGTAACTGGTCAGCATCCGGTAACGCATCAGTGGCAAATCTACAGCATCAACGCCAGCTGGGGCACTCTGGATCGCAGTTGGCGATGGCGCGACTTTCCGACGGACACTACAGTCAATCCCGACGACGGCAAAGTAACTGACGAGAGCATCCCAGCGACCAGCACTCGTGACTGCGTCTACCCGCAGACTATCAGGTTGCGAGATGACATGACGTTGCACGTATGGGGGTTCGGCATGGTGGGCGCGAACCGAGTGTTGGGCAAATGGTATCAGCGTTACCTTCCGGCGGATAACAAGCCTTTCCCAGTGGCACTACCGGAAAACCAGATGCCACCCGTAGGTTATCCGCATAAGTGGAAGTTTCTTCCCTGGGACGTGTTCAGGCTCGCAGACACCTTCAGCCACTTCGGCGTGTTCGATCAAGTAAATGCACGCCTTCGCTACTACGACGTCACTCCCGTCACTCCTGCGGATGCAGGACAGCTTGAAGCCGGTCTGGATGATGTTAACGAAAACTGGACCACCCAACCCTGGACTTACAATCCCTGGGTTGACGATGCCCACCAGCTCTATATCTCGCAGTGGAAGTTTCGCTGGCGCGACCCACGCGCTCCTGGCGCCGATCCTATGCAGAAACCGTCGCTATTCAATGCCAACACACTACTGCGCATCGTGAAACGCGGTAATCGCTGGATCGCCATGATGTGGGACAAGCGTGACGACGATCTGGTGGAGTTCGAGCGCTTGCCAAGGACGGTAACGCTGAAGAAAACGAAACGGAACGGCACGCTGGTCCAGGCACAGGTCACACTCTCCGGCCACCACCGTTTGTTGGATCCACCGATGGTCCGTAACGCCTTCTTCTGGTGGGAGGCAGACGGTAAGGCGGGCGTCGCCTTCGACACTCAGAAGCCCGCGCCCACCTTCATGTACGAGAACGTCGCTAGATTTCGCATGGCGCTGCTCGAGCCAAAAGCCGACCCGAGGCAAGTGGACCACGTCACGTGGCTCTTTGACAGACCCACGGAAGGAGTCTTCTCAGTTGCGGGTAACGCAGCTTATGAGTTCAGGTGGATGCCATCGGCTGACGAAAGAACACTGTTACAGACCTATTGTACGGAGACTGCGGAAAGGCAACGCGGCGTCAGCATTTGGTTCGAGAACATCGTAGGCAACGTGGCTCCGGCTGAACAGATTCGTTGGCAGCGCTCGCCTATTATCAATGCCACAGCAACGCCTTCGAATGTGCCGCTGGGTGTGCCTATTCAGATGACGGTTAGCGCCACAGACGCGCGCACCGGTGCGATACCGATGATCGGCGCGACACCGATCAAAGGTACAGTCAAGGTTGACGGGCAGGTCGTAGGCGATACCGATACGCCTTTTACCTTTACCTTCAACACCCACGTCACGCACCCGATAAACGATCCGGATTCCGAAGAGACTGTCTATCCGGTCATGACCGTGGAGATGCCGACTTATGTCACGGCACAGGTTCAGCTCACGTTCTATACGCCGGTACTTCAAGTGAGCATGGTGCCTTCGATTGTGGCTAACGGTCCGACGTCGCAAGTGACAGTGCGCGCTGAGGACTCCATCAGTCATGCGCTGGTGGCCGGCAGAGTAATTCTAAACAGCGTCGACGTGGCCGCGACTAATGTGCAGTTCTCCTACCCCTTTGCCGTTGGTGTCAGCGGTTTTGTGAGGGCTACCGGTTATCCGACCAAGAGTATTCCGTTCGGATTGTACACGCCGCAAATGGTTGTTTCAGTTCTGACATCACCGATTCCGACAGGCCGTCCGGTGCAGATCACGGTTCGCGCGATCGATTCACGGTCGGGGGCGCTTGTGAACGGACGAGTCAAATTAGATGGAGTTGATGTTGGCGCAACCAACACGCCGTTCACATATACGTTTGGAATGGCGCCGCCTACAGGAGTTGTCAGCGCTCAGTTTTACGGTGACGTTCCTATTCAGTGGCCGCCGCTTAGGGTGTCAACGCTGTTGACGAGTATCACGCCGTTTCCGGTCCCGTTGAATAAATCTATTACGGCGACAGTGCGCGCTGTTGACTCGGTGACTGGGGAACTGATAGCCGGACGGGTTAAGGTTAACATCTCCTACGTCGGTTCTACCAATACACCCTTCACGGCCACTTTTCGCACGGGAAAAACCGCCGAAGGTGAAATCACCTACCCGTACGTCGCGGTAATTGCACCTGGGTACAACGATACAGAGGTCGCTCTCGGGGTTTAGTTGACGAGTTGGTCCGTTGCAGCGCCGCAGGCGCGAAAGATGGTAGCCAGGGGCAAAGCGATGAGCGGAGCGAAGCGCGTCGCCCCTGGCTCAATAACATAATGACGCCGCCGCTCTGAAAGAGCGGAAGAATAGGGGCCTGATCTTTCGCACTTTCAGTGCTCTATCAAATTTTTACACTGAATTGACGGGTCAATTGAAGATGAGGTGGACACCTCCGTCGCCACTCTGAACGAAAGTGGGCTGCACTTCGAAAACCTCGTGAATCCGTTCGGTCGTGAGCACTTCGGCCGCACTGCCGGTCGCGACAATGCGCGCCTCGTTCAGTAACACGATATGATCCGCAAATCGAGCGGCGAGATTAAGGTCGTGCACCACGCCCACGGTCACGACGTCCGGTGCAGTCGCAAACTCTTTAATCTTTTTCATGAAATCGATTTGATGACGGATGTCCAGAAACGTGAGTGGTTCATCAAGGAAAAGATAACGAGGTGGACCATCGTGCCATAGTTGCGTCAGGACGCGGGCGAAGTTAACACGCTGGCGTTCCCCACCGCTGAGAGTCTGATACTGTCGATCGCTGAACTCGGTTACATCAAAGTGGGCCATGACCTCGTCGACGATCTTCTCGTCTCCCGGTCCAGGCCGGCCGGCAAAGTGCGGGTAACGTCCCATCATGACAAGCTCACGGACGGTCAGCGGAAACGCAACTTCTAGCGCCTGTGAAAGTACCGCGCGACGTTTTGCAAGCTCAGCTTCACTCACCTGTCCAACATCGATGCCTTCGTACTCGACTGTACCCGCCTGCGGGCGCAACAGTCGCGCGAGAACTTTGATGAGAGTTGACTTGCCTGCTCCGTTCGGTCCAACGATCAAATGAAGCTTCGCGGGTGCGAATGATACCGAGACGTCTGAAAGCAGCGCCTTGTTACCAACGCGAAACGTGATGTTATCCGCAGTAAGCATGATCCCATCAAAAAACGTACTGCCGCCGTCTAAGCAGAAAAATAAACACCGGAACACCTACCGCTGACGTGACGATGCCAATCGGCAACTCCGCGGGCCGCACTGAAAGCCGCGCGATTAAATCCGCCAGGGTCAGCAGCGTCGCCCCGGTTAATGCGCTGCCGGTAATGAGAAAGCGATTGTCAGAGCCGCCAACCATCCGCAAAATGTGAGGCACAACGAGGCCGACGAAACTGATGACGCCGGTGAAGGCTGTCGCGACCGCCACCATCACAACGTTCACCGACAGGATCACCCACTTCAAACGATTCACATTAACGCCGAGATAAGTCGCTTCTTCCTCGCCGATCATCAAAGCGTTGAGCTGCTTCGCGTAGCGCAGTGCGAGTACAACCCCTCCGATGGTCGAAATAGTAACCATCTCGACGGCTTTCCAATTTGCGCCGGACAACGTCCCCAAACTCCAAAACGTAATCGATCGAGCCTGCGGATCGCGCGCGATGTACGACAGAAATCCGATCGCGCTCATGAACAGTGCGTTCACGGCCAGCCCGGTCAACAACAACAGAACGATCGAAGCACGTCCGTCTTCGCGTGAACGAGCAAGAAGAAAAACCAGATACGTTGAAATAACACCACCGGCACAAGCTGCAACCGGCAAGCTCCAAAGACTCATGCCGACGTGAAGCACGCCGCCCAGAACGAAAAAAAGCGCGGCGCCAAATGCAGCGCCACTCGAAGTTCCCACCAGTCCAGGCTCGACGATGGGATTACGAAACAAAGCCTGCATCAGCGTGCCGCCAACGCCGAGACTTGCGCCGACCAACAGACACAGAACCGCGCGCGGAAAGCGCAGTTCGAGCAGAATCCGTTGGTCCAGAGTTGGTTCAGGATGTCCGGGAAGCAGTGACGCGAGCGCTCGGCTGATCTCTGCAATTGAAAAGTCGATCGCGCCGAAGCGTATCGAAGCAGCCAGTACGAGAAGCGTGACACCAACTAACGTAAAGAGGATTACTCGCCGGCTGCGATCTTGCTTTGTCACTTTTGATGAATGATTTCGGCTACCTTCGCGATGTTTTCGCCAGAGCGTGGTCCGAAATAATTTAACACGTTCTCTTCGATTCGATAGATGCGATTGTCCCTGGCAGCATTCGAAGTCGCGACACCCGGCAAAGCCTTTATCTGATCGAGTGAACCACCAAGGCGGTCATAACCATAGTTTGTAAGTAGAATGACGTCGGGATTCGCCTTCGCAATAATCTCAGGCGACTCCATCCGCTGCATGCCTCTGTTCTCCACAGCCATCTCTCCGCCGGCAAGTTCTATCATTTGGCTGACGCCGCCGCCATCACCGCCTCCACCCTTGCCGACGACGAGATACACGTTTGACGCGCGGCCAAAGTGAATCACTGCGACGCGTGGGTGATCGCTGTATTGCTTCACCTTTTCCAGCGAGGCCGCGCGCTGGTCGTCGAGCGCCTTGCACAATTCCTCGGCGCGCGCCTCTTTGTGAAAATACGCGCCCATTTCACGAATCAGTGCTTTCGTCCCATCGAATGAATCGTTCTTCGCCGTGAACGTCTTCATCGGGATATTCAATTGTTGAAGTTGTTGCACAACTTGCGGCGGACCGATGTTATTGTCGTGAATGATTGCCGTTGGATGAAGTGAAAGGATTCCTTCGGCGCTCAACGCGCGATGGTAGCCGACAGTCTGCACCTGTTTCACTTCAGGCGGATAGGTGGTTGAGAGATCAATACCGACAACGGACTCTTGCGCACCCAGCGCCCAAATGATTTCGTTGTAGATCGGAGAAATAACAACGTAGCGTTCAGCGCGCGAATCGGACGGGGCGTTGTGAAAACGTGAACACCCGGCGCAGATGAGCACGACAGACGTGATCAGTAGAATTGAAATTCGTTTCATCAGAAATGAGCCGCGCTTGCAACTGAAACATACGCGGGGATTCGAGTCAAAAGAGGAAGCCGAGAGCGTGCAATTTATTCGAAGCAACGGAACTACTACCAGCCGCCGTTGAACGGCTTTGGGGGAATGGAATGACGGCAGTTACTCACCTTCTCGTTGCGGTTCGGTCCATCCTGGTTTCCTGCATGATTCTGGGAGCAATCGCACAAACAGACCGTGGTGTTCAGGATTATCTCGTCGTGAAGGATCGATACTCGAACTATGACTATGGCTATTCAGTACGCGTTCCAAAAAGTATGACTGGTTTGCGGTCCGCCTCACCGTTTCCTAACCATGGATTCCTGATTCACTTGTCCGGCAATCCCAAGGCAAGTGTCTCCGTGGACGCCAGCTACAATGCCGCTGAGTGGCGCTCCTTGAATGATGCGATCACGGCTCACCTGGATATATTCAAACGCAACGTGGGTGGCGAGGTCAGTCTAGTAGCTCAAGTGCCTACGACCTTAGGAGGACTTAGAGCAATACGTTTTACGATGAAGGCAGGAACCTCAGCGACAAACGATCCCGAAGTGCGAGAGGTTCTCCTCGCGTTTAGAAAGGCGCCCGGAGAAGTCGGAATCGTTTATGAAATTGTTTTGAGGACTCCTGCTTCTCGCTATAACAAAGATAAGCAGCTCGTTATAGACCTTCAAAAAACATGGCGATTGAAGTTGTTGCCCAAATAGATCCGGTCAGCCACCTTCCGTCTCTTCACTTATCACAACACTACTGAAGCAGACGCCTTTTCCATGCAGTAAACACGTAGGCTCCTGCTCGTGAGGTTCGCGCCGGAATGACTGCACCTTCAATAGCGCCTGACTCATGAACGCATTTCGCACCAGTGGCTCCAATTCCGGATCGCGCACACTCTTGCATGAATAGATCCCGACAGGACTAACGCCGTGCGCGGAGAAGCCGTTCGATCGACGAACGATCTTTGTCATTAACCCCGCTCCGAGTGTTTCAGTAGTCGCGAGCGTAATTGGCAGGACGAGCCGTCCGCCTTCGCGCAACCGGTCGAGCCATAACGGATGAGGATGCGTTACGCCCGCGTTGATGAGCATCGCGTCACACTCTCCCGGATCGAACTCAGCGCCATCTACCGTGTGCACCTCAACGTGTTTGTAAGTCGACAGATTTTCCCGGGCGCGATCTGAGAGATGCGGATCGATCTCTGTCGCCACTACAGAGCCGTTTGGACCAACCACTTCCGCGATTATCGCCGTGTAGTAACCAACGCCACACCCGAGGTGATAGACGCGATCGCCAGGTTGCAGTTGTAGTCCGTTGATCCAATGTGCCAGTGCACTTGGCTGGCCGTTGTTGATGTCGCGAGCTGCATCAAGCACGACGATGACATTGTGGTAAAGCTGACGCGGATCGTCGATCGTGACGTAAGCGGCCCTGCCGATGCCGGCCGCCGCGAGTGCTCTTACTTCGGGCGATCCTACCTGCCACGGTCCCGGTCCGATGAACTTTTCGCGTGGCACTTGCGCGAAAGCTTCAACCAGCGCGGGCGAATCAAGGTTTGCAACGAACCGAATCTCATCCGCGTAGAAGCGTCGATAGTCTTCAATGCTCGGGGTCATTTGTGTTTTCTCAATGTGACTTTACGCAGATAACACGGATTTTTAAATCCGACTTTCGCGTAATCCAAGGATACGTTATCTCTGTCTATTGACAACTGCTGTTATTAGGCATAGAAGTTAGCCGTACACCTCGTTTGCGACCCAGCATTTAACAGTCTTCACTTCCCGCGCCGAATTACCTCCTGGTCACCAAGGAGTTTCTATGAATTCAGCTCACAAAACCCAAACGGGTCTCGTACTCTTTTTCTTGTTGCTGTGCATGGCGCGCGTGGGCGCTGCACAAACTACCTGCGCTTCGCCGTGGAGTTCTACCGCGGTTTATACCGCCGGCATGACGGCGAGCCTTAACGGAATCAACTACACGGCAAACTTCTGGACTCAGGGTCAAAGCCCGGCCACTAACAATGGTGGACCAGGAAGTGGTCAGCCATGGACCAGCAACGGGCCGTGTGGTGGATCGAGTGGCGGTGGCGGAGGCGGCTCGTGCGCAACAGCCTGGAACTCTACCAGTGTTTACACTGCCGGGATGACGGCAAGTGTTAGCGGCGTGAACTATCAGGCGAATTTTTGGACGCAGGGCCAAAACCCTGCCACAAACAACGGTGGTCCGGGAAGCGGTCAGCCCTGGACCAGTATCGGAACTTGCAGTGCCTGCACTACAGTTCCGAGCGTGCCTACAGGACTACAAGCCTCGGGAACCACGAGTAACAGCACGAACCTGAGTTGGACCGCGTCAACAGTCGCCGTCAACTGTACCATAACCGGCTACACTGTTTTCAAGAACGGTGTTGCGGCCGGCACGACAAGCAGTCCCAACCTGACAATAAGTGGCTTGTCTCCTTTGACCACTTACACCTTCAGGGTTGCCGCCACAGACGCTGCCGGGAGCTCCGCGCAGAGCACAGCGATAAACGTAACCACGCTGAGCGGTCCGGCTCCGCCACCGCCATCCGCGAAAGTGTTCGCGCCTTATGTAGACATGGGCCTTACTGCTGATTGGCAACTCACAACGATTCAGCAGCAATCCGGTATCAAGGTCTTCACCCTTGGGTTCATCGTCGGCAACGGCGGATGCACGCCCACCTGGGGCGGTGTAGGAGCCACGGTCGCGAATGACACTCTGCCGAATGGCACAACGATAGTCTCGCTGGTCCAGAGCATACGCGCTGCAGGCGGCGATGTGATCATCTCTTTCGGCGGTGCGTCCGGCACTGAACTCGCACAGGGATGCACGACCGTTTCGAGTCTGCAGTCTGCTTACCAAGCGGTGCTCAACAAATACAGCGCGAACTCGAGTACACCGGTGAGACTGGACTTCGATATCGAAGGTGGAGCGACTACTGACCAGACCTCGATCACGCGTCGCAACCAGGCGTTGAAGGCGCTCAAGAGCGCGAATCCCGGTCTCGTAATTTCCTACACCCTGCCGGTCCTGCCCACGGGATTGGTGGCGAGCGGTGTGAACATTCTGAACAGTGTGAAAGCTGATGGACTCAGCCTGAACGTCGTAAATGTCATGGCTATGGACTACGGTTCGGCCAACGACAATGGAGGTCAAATGGGACTCAGCGCTCAACAAGCGGCGACCAACACCCATAATCAGGTTGTGGCGGCCGGCTTGAGCGCCAGTATCGGAGTAACTCCGATGATCGGAGTGAACGACGTCAACACTGAGATCTTTCAGCTGAGCGATGCGCAATCGCTGTTGAACTTCGCCAACGCAAACAGCTACATCACCCGAATTGCGATGTGGTCTGTAGCACGCGACAACGGCAGTTGCGCGGGCCAGGGGTTCGCTTCGCCTACTTGCAGCGGCATTACGCAAAGCAACTGGGCGTTCGCGAATATATTCAAGCCGTTTCAGTAATGCTTCGCCACGAGAAGGCACAAAGGCACAAATCAAAGGAATCCTTTTTTGTGCTTCTTGTGCTTCTGTGTGGCTGACAAGAACGGCCAATAAAAGATGCCGGTTTGAACTACAGGAAGGTGTCTTATGATTAAAAAGAAGAGAATCGGATCACTGCATTATCGAGTGCTTGTGCTGGCCGCAATGTTGATATGCCTGACAGCACTACTCGTGCCGGCGGCAAGTCCACAATCGACTTGCTGCAACAAGTGTCTGGACAGGTTCTTTCAATGCGATGGCACAACGATAGTTTGCTGTAAGATCTATAACTCATGCGTGACGCAGTGCGCGGGAGGCTGCCCGCTCTGCCCTGACGCCGAATGACCAGCAGCTTCGTTCTACTGAGGTCGTATTGTCTTCAGTATCGCAGCTCGATCAACGAGGCGCCCGTACCGCATCACGTTCCAAATACGACGCGTGTTGCGGATATCTGACAACGGATCGGCATCGAGGATGACGAGGTCCGCCCACTTACCCACCTCGATCGTACCGAGCTCGTTTTCTGCGCCAAGGATCCGAGCGGCCGCACCGGTGCCGGCATGAATTGCTTGCAGCGGAGTTAACCCCGCTGCAACAAGCTGCTCCAACTCCATGTGCACACCGGTGGGGATCTGCCAGATGTCTGTCCCGGTCCCGAGCGTCACTCCCGCACGCGCAAATTTGGCGACTGCTTCACGCGCCTGCGCAGCGTTCTCGATCCAGTGCGGACGTTCGGCGGCTTTCAGATTGAACATCCAACCGAAGTTATCCTTCTTCGGCATAAAGGGCGCGAGTTCGGTGTCGTCGTCGAGAAGCGCGGGCCGTTCGTTAAGTCGCACTGCAAACTCGAAGTACGAAATCGTCGGTACGACGCCGACGCCGGCAGCCCGAAACAGTTGGACCAGATCATCGTAGACGTGACTGTCGCCACGCGGTTCGCAAACACCTATGTGCTCCTTCGCGTCCATGCCTGCCGCAATCAACGGCAACAAATGAGAACAGTGCCCCGTTACGCGCATGCCTCGACGGTGTGCTTCCGAGATCATGCGTGCGTTGATGTCCCAGCGGCGGAATGTGCGGGTCTTGATGTGCTGCGCACCGAAGGCTTCGGCCAGCGCCACCGCTCGCCTGATGTGGTCCGCATCCGCCTCCGGCTCGATCCCGCGACCCTGCTCTTCGTCGAATGGCCAATCGCTGTAAAACTGAAAACCACCGTACGCGACGCGCGGGCCGGGAAGTGAACCCGCTGCAATGGCGTCCGCGTATGCAACGAGCGGAGCCATCGACGAGCCCTGATCGCGGATTGTGGTAACGCCGAAGTAGGCGAAACCGGGAAGCAAATCCGGCCGGTACGTATGCGCATGAAGATCCATAAGCCCCGGGATCACGACTCGCCCTCCAGCGTCGAGCGTGTGGACCGCAGTGTTTGTAAAACTGCCCGGCGGACCGATCCGCTTGATTCGTCCTGCTTCAATCAAAATGTCGCGAGCGCCCGTCATGGGTGCGCCGGTCCCATCGATGATTCGCACATTTCGGATCAATGTCGGTGCGGCTACTGGCGGCGTGTAGGAGATGGGCCAACCGAGTGTCTGTTCCGTGCCATCGGTCGCGCGGAGTCGAAGCCCTGCGTCTGAAAAAAAGAGCAGCGTGCCATCCTGCGCCGAGGACATATACAACGCGGCATCGCTTCCGATCGGTTCCGGTTCCGACAGCATGCCCGTGTGATCGAAACGCGCTTGCCACAAACGGTCATGCCGAACAAAGACGATGTTGTGCTCGGGCGTCCAGCGCAGGAAGATTGGCGCGTCGGGAAAGCGCTCGAGAGTTTTGCGCTCGCCTGACAACGACACGAACGTGCCGCGACTACGCTGGTTGACGCGCGCTTCGTCGCAGACGAGCAGCCCATCGGATTCCGGACTCCATTGTGGCGCACTGGTCCATCTCGAACCGATCGATCCGAGGTTTTTCGTGTGAGCAGGATCGGCGACGTTAGCGGCGTGAGTGTCGATTACGGCCAGGACACCGTCGTCACCCTGCACATGCACAAACGCGAGGTGACGCCCATCAGGAGAATAAGCTGGATGCGACTCGCGGCCGGGCATTGCGGTGACGCGCCGAGTCGCGCCTGTCGCCAGATTCGTCGCGAACAGATCTTCCTCGTCAGCAATCCCCGCGGACCATGCGACCTCGGTGCCGTCTGGTGACCATGCGAGCGAAGTAGCTTCAAACGGCACCTGCGTGACGGCGTACGGGCTGCCGCCCACAGGTATGATCCAGAGCTTGCCAAGCGCAAGCATTCCGATGCGACGTCCATCCGGCGAAAGAGCGAGTCCCATGAAACCGCGGGCCGGCTGCTGGCGTCCGGGTTCCGGAAAGCGAGCGGCTGGAAGCGCGCGCCGTTGACGAGTGATCGAAAGATTTGCAGTGAACCTGATTTCGGCGGGTGGTCCACCCGAGGCAGCGACTCTCCACAAGCGGCCATCCGCTGAATACAACAACGCACTTCCATCCGGGACCCAGCGAATGCGCGTCGGCGTGACGTCGGCATGGTTCGTTATTTGAACTGGTGGTCGATTGTTGGTGCTGGAAATTTCCTGTGTCCATACCTGCATGCGACCTTTCGCGTCAGGAGCGAAATACGCCATCGCCCGGCCGTCAGCGCTGAATGTTGGAGCGAGCGCTTGGACAGATTCTTCGGTAACGGGACTCGCCTGACCACCGGCAGCGGAAACGATCCAGATTCGCCCGCCTCGCGGGCTTTGGGGGATGCGGGTCACAAATGCGATCTGTTTCCCACCTTGCACCCAGGTCGGATCGGTCACAAAAGGACTCGAAAGACCCGTAATCGAGAGCTCGTGCACTGCTCCAGAATCAACGTCGAGCAACTCGATTGTGATATGTCCACGACTGTTGGTCGAG
>DASSEB010000465.1:0-3843 GCA_035696765.1 Pyrinomonadaceae bacterium
GTTGTTGAAGAAACTGTTCGCGTTGAGCTTGTCGTTACGCAGAAACTCATACGCGCCGCCATGAAATTCCTGACCACCACCACGCGTAATGAGATTTACCACGCCCCCGCCAGACTTGCCGAACTCGGCCGTCGGAACCGAAGTGATTACGCGAAACTCCTGAATCGAATCAACAGTCGGGATCGATAACAATGTAATTCCCGATCCAACGTCGGTATTGCTCACGCCGTCAACCAAAAAGTTAATCGAGTTGCGACGCGTGCCGTTGACGGAGAAGTCAACGACGTTTGTTAACCCGATGCCGATTTCCGAAGCACCGCTGCTACTCACGCCCGGTACGAGCGTGAGCAACTGCATGAAGTTGCGATTGTTGAGCGGCAGTTCAACTACCCTGCGATTCTCGACGACGTCTCCGACCGTCGCGCTCGTCTGAATTAAAGGTGCTTCCGCAGTCACTGTGACTGACTCAGTCACCGCGCCGGTTTCGAGGGGCACGTTGATCGTCTTGCGATCGTTGACGTTGATCTCAAGGCTCTTGCTCAGATATTCCTTGAAGCCCTGGGCCCTGACAGATAAGTCATAAGTGCCAGGCTGAATCTGCGTCAGCGTGTAGCTACCGCTGTCGTCCGACTGCACGGTCCGAACCTCGCCTGTTTTTGTGTTGGTCAAGGTTATGGTCGCGCTCGTCACGACAGCTCCTGCCGGATCGGTAACCTGACCGTCAATTCGCGCGGTCACCTCCTGAGCAAAGGCAGTCTGGGAGAACCCCAACAGGAGTAGAACTACGACACAAAGTAAATGTTTATTCATATGCTCCTCGCGCATTTGTGGTTTGGATCGGAGAACCGCCGACACGGAATGGCTAACACCCACCTGGAAAAATTTGAAAATTGACAAGCAGATTTGCTGGACTATCGGTGAATTTATACACCGGGTTCAACGGATTAACAAGATCCGCACTGAATTCATTCGTGCTTTGGCTCAAAAGACGGCGCGCCGGATACGCTCCAAATACGCGCCGTCAGGATTCAGCTCGCTGGGTCGAGCTGTAAAGTCGTACGAGAACAAAATGAAACCTTCGGCTTTGAGCGCGCGAGCGACATTGATCTTTTCAACAGTCGATTCGGACGGTATCCGGTAAGCACCGATACCTGCCCAAACCTGACGCTTCGCTGCGTGCGCCGTCGTCGCCGCGACCTCGATCTGTTTCTGAAAGACTGCGGTGTCGGTCGAGTAAGCCATTGGACACGCAACGTCGAGTATTCCCATCTGCAACCAGCGTCGCCAATCCTGAAAGCGACGTGTGTACGCGTTCTCGTCGTTTGCAAACACTGCGGCTGAGACGAGTGCCTCCGGCCGTCGTTTCTTAACGGCGTGATAGATGCGCTCGACGAGCGTGGTGACTTGGGCACGTTGGAAGTCGGCAAACTTTGCCGGAAACATCTCAGGCGCAGCCAGGGAGTTTGTCTTCAACGTCTTCTTCAACTCGCGGCGCTCGTCCGCCGTTAACTGCGGTTCCAACCACTTGCGAAACTTCTCAAGCGACGTGTGACTGTAATCGAAATCCGGACTTGCAAACCGCACGTAATCGAAGTGCAAACCATCGACCGGATAATGCTTCAGTACGTCCATCCAGATGTTGTAGATGTGATCGCGAACTTTCGGATTCGCCGGCCCGGTGTAAACGCCTTCCAACTCCCCCGGTTCGCCTTGGACCATTCGACGATCTTCTGACGAAAGACCGGATCACGCGGAGACACGTTATACAGTTCAGCGGCAACGGGCTTCGGCACTGCCAGCCATTCGGGATGTTTGTTGTAGACGTGTTCGGGATCGGATGGCAGTGCATCGAGATTCGCGAGCAGGTTTGTGTTTATCCAGCCGTGCACTTTCAATCCGCGTTTGTGTGCTTCAGCCAGCGTCAACTCGAGCGGATCGAATGACGCAGGCTGGTCCTTCAACTCCATCGCGCGTGGTTCGACTCTCGAGTTGTAATAAGCATCGCCACGGCCGCGGATCTGAACGATCAATGTGTTGAAGCCATTGTCGGCGGCTGACTGAACTAACTGCCGAATCTTCTCCGGCGACGTGAGCGTCGTGCGCACCACCCACAGCGCTCGTACTTCCTGCGCAGTGACCACCGAGCAACCGAAAGCCATCAGGCACAAGGAGACCCAGATGCTCCTGATTACTTTTGTGCTTTTTGTGCCTCTTTGTGACATGTCTCAGTATTGATATCGCAGCGAAAACTGAATCGTGCGGGGCGAATACCCCGTCGCCGTCCCGAGTATGCGCCCGAAGTTAGCATTGGTTATGTCCGTAGTCGGAAACCCGTACTGCACGTGATTGAACGCGTTGAAGAAGTCGGCTCGCAGCGTGAGTCGATGACCTTCAAACGGCATCGGGAAATTCTTGAAGATGCCGAAGTCGACGTTCCTTACACCGTCACCAAAGAAAGTATTGCGACCCACAAGCGAGGCGAGCGAGTCGGACGTTGATAGTGGACGAAACGCCGAGCCAGGCAGCGAGATGGTCGAAGAAATCGGTTCCGCAACGGTGCGACCCAGAATAGTTGGATCCAGAATGACCGGGCGCGACTCTGAGAATCCGTCAAGGTTGAGATCGACCGCAGTGGTAGTGACTGTAAAAGGAGTTCCTTTTGCGAGTTTCACGACAGTTGAAAGCTGCCAGCCGCCGAGTAACTGCCCCTTGAAGCCCCGGTCATTATTGAACCACGGCGTTCGGTATGTTCCGAAGAAAGTAAACCGGTGCGGCGTGTGGAACCGTGAGAGGGCACGCGCCGACCTCGCGTCGTTTCCTGTTTGATTGGAATCACCCGCACCGACAAACGTCGCTTCTGAAGTTGTGTCGATGGATTTGCTGAAGGTGTAAGCCGCCTGAAAAGTAAAGTTGTAACTCAACCGTTTGGTCCACTCGACTTGTAGACCGTGGTAATAACTCCATGAGCCATTACTAACCGCGAGGTTAGTGGAGTTGAGCGGGTTGGGCCGCCGCTCGTTTGTCCTCGGCACGCGGAAGCTGTACTCGAGATTTCCGAGAGGAACATTGACGGGACATTGCGCCGTCTTTGCTACGCCTGCGAGACCTGTTCCCGCGCAAAGAATGTCTGCCGCAGGATGCAGAACCTGACCACGCACGTCAAAAGCCCTCGGGTCACCGGCAGGACGATTAGCTGCGGTGTAAAGCGCGGCAGGCGCGTTGAAGGGATGGTTCGCGACTAGCACACCATTCGGATCGTGCACCGGCAGATTGTCGAGCGCGTAGCGAAGCAAACCGATGCCTCGATTCCCTGTGTAGCTAACTCGCAGCGCCGAGGCCAACGGCATTTGCCGTTCGAAGCTCAGATTCCATTGCTGGGTGTACGGCATCTCGAGACCGGGATCGATGAGAGTGAGCGCAGCCCTGGCCGTCAATGCTGAGCCAGGTGTGAAAACCAAACCATTTGTCGGATCAGTCAGGTTAAGCGGATTAAAGGTCGCCGTCGGTGTAATCGACTGGGCATACATGAAGGCATTAGGTGGATTGAAACGCACCGTCGCGCCCGACTGCGAAAAAACAGATTGGAAAAGCCTGCCGTGATAGATCCCGTATCCGCCTCGAATCGAAGAGTCTCCTACCTGGCCAAACATCCTTTTAAGAAATGGCTTTTCGAAACCCGGACTCCACGCGAACCCGAAGCGAGGCTCGATGTTGTCCTTGTCGTCGCCGAAACCATAATCGATCCGGTTTTCCGCTTCAGTCGGCGCGGAAACGTATTCATAACGCAAGCCGAGATTGAAGGTCAGGTTTGGACGTAGTTTCCAGTTGTCTTCGCCGTAGAAG
>DASSEB010000466.1:0-17372 GCA_035696765.1 Pyrinomonadaceae bacterium
ACTAGTGCTCACCACCGCGTTATCAGGATAAGTCACTGAGATAATGCGGCCGAGAGCGTCAAACGCTTGTGTTGTCCAAACTGGTGATTCGCCTTGTAACGGGCGAAAAGGTTTTGACGTTTTAAAGGCGCGGCCCAGAACGTCATACTGTGTCCGTATAGCGATGTAATTTGAGCCGTCCTCGTACTGCTGCTCTTCTTCGGTCCGGCCCAATTTGTCGTAGAGCAATTTAGTGACGAGCAGATTGTCGTTGTTTATAGCCTGATCCCTCGAAGTGGTGATCAAGCGTGTCACGTCGTTATAAGCAAAACTTGTCTGATTCTGGAGTGCTGTTCCCACAGCTCGACGGATCTGCGTCGGGCGATCGAGCGCATCGTTGAAATAGCCGCTGGTCACGATCCCGTTCGTATCTTCTGCGTCAACTGGTTGACTCAGGTAATAGTCAAACTGCGCGTACATGGTATGGCCCAGCGCATTGGTGATTTTGGTCGGGAACGCATAACTGGTTAATCCGCCGAGATCGGCCGGCGCAGAGTTGGCACGCGCGTCTCCGTCGGGCAAACCAAACCGATCGGCATACTCAGTGGTTACGGCAAAACCGCGCGCGTCAATGGTCTTTACTGTGTTGCCCGCAATGTCGAATTGCCGGCAGGACGTAACTGATCCGGTAACGGCGCCATTTACGAGGATACTTCTGGTCGAGCACGTCACGTTGCCGCGCGTCAGGTAACTGGTGTTAAAGCCGGAATCAAAACCGCTGATGTTGGGACAGTTAGTGAGCGCGGCATGAGTTGAATCGGTATCGTAGTTGTCAAATTCAGCGCTGGTGCGCGATCGTTCTACTCCACTCCCGTCATAAATCGATACCCGCGATACCAAGTTCCGCAAATGCACATTCGTACCCGTATAGGTCGACGAAGTGACATATGTCGACCTCGTTTCGCGCAATAGTTCCCCGGGAGCGCCCGGCGCAAAATCGTATTCCTTCACGTTGTTGCGATTGTTGAAAGGAACCGAATCGTCATAACCATAGGTCACCTTCGACTGTAAGTTCTGACCTGATGGCTCCAGCGTTGTTAGTGTTTGCGTGACCCGCGGATCGTTTGGTGGTTCCAGAGTCTTGTTGCTTGTGAGGATGGGCCACCAACTCACCGGCGCTCTGTTTTGAAAAGTGTGGACCTCTCTTTTCAGGACAGTCGCTCCGTCGCCTGTCATGAACTCGGTCTGATACTCTTTGCCTTCATTCCAGGCAGAATAGTCCGTAGGAAGGTTTCCAAATGAACTCAAAGGCAACCCATAAAAATAATGCCTTTGCTGGGCAATTGGATTGGTACTGCCCTGCTTATAAGTCTTGACCACAACATAGGAATACGTTGCTGGTGTTCCCGCGTTGATGCTGTAGGTCGTTTTGTTTTCGTATGAACTCCCCGTCCCTCCGTCCGAGTAGACACGCCTCTCCACGACGCGGCGAGCGATATTGGGAGAACCATCAAGTCCGCAGCACGTCGTTCCACTCGCGGAGTCTGCCCCGGCATAGTCGTATTCATAGGCTCCACCCGTCGGGAGTACGACGCGGGTCAACTCACCGTAAACGTTATAACGGAACTGATACTGTTGTTCGTTGGGCAACGTGACTGACGCAACAACTGTGGGGTTAAAAATAGTCGTTTGACTGCCGCCTAATAGTTGCGGAAATAGCTGGCGGAATGTTTGTGGCGTTCCTGACTGCAGCACGGTGCTCATGCTCGCGTAGTTTACGCGGATGGTCCGGTTGAGACCCGCATAGCCTTTGAAGCTGAGTTGATCGTAAGTAACGTTGCCGGAAGCATAAGTGATGGTCAGTACGCGTTTCAGCGAGTCCGTAATCGCAGTGACGCGATTGTTTCCATCGTAGTCGTAAGTAATCTTGTTGCCATTGCGATCGCGAGCCCAGGTAATGCGTCCAGCATCGATTCTGTATCTGGTACCCTCGCTCAGCATCAAGTAACCGGACGGGCGGAATTCACCGATATCTCCAGGCGCGATAACTTGATCGTAAAGAACTTGATCCGAAATAAATGTCGCGCCCGTGCCATCCGCACTCGCAAAGACAGTCCCTCGCGACTGTGGGTTCAGGTAGTTGCAGCCACCGTTTGACGCAGGCCGGCCGTTAGTGAGCGTGTCCCGCAATTCATACTCGGTGCCGTCGGCAGTCGTAAAAGTGATCCGGGTTAGACTGAGAGTAAAGACCGTCGTGTTATCCGCACACGTAGTTATGTCATATCCGGCACGTCGGCCTTCTACGCCACCGGGGTTGTATAAGGCCGGCAGAGTTTTCCAAAAACTCGCCATCGGCGTGTAAAGATGATTGACGGATCCGTCAGGCTGGGGAAACTGCAAATCGAGGACGCGCCATTTTCTCTCCAGCGGAATCGTTACCGCACTTCCGATCTCACCGCGACCGATGACGGCTGCCAAAGGCAGACGAAAATTCAGATTACCGTTAAAAAGATTGATGTTGTCGAGGCCGCTCAGGGCATACGAACCAGCCGGAGCGCCAGGCTGCAAAGCGGAGGGCGTAGCACCGTCAGTGGCGCTCGTTGCTGAGCTAACATTCAGGACCGCCGACGTGAGCACAATGAAAATCAAAACTGCGCGCACAACAACTTGGGTCGCGGGAAGAGACTGGTGAGAGGAGAGGTTCGACATAGATTTACTCCATCAGCCGGTCGGAGGAACAGTTCTTAATTCAGCGCTTGGTAAGCGTAAGTCTTAAGCTCCACTCAGGATGGCCAACTTCTTTCACCTGATACTCACCCTGCGGCAAGTTGAGAATCGTCGTTGAGTCTGTTTTGCGGCGCAGTCGGAGTTCCGTAATCCGGGGCATACCAGCGCGTTCCAAACGTAAATCAAGCGATTGCAGCCCACTCTGATTGTCGAACATCAGGACAAAACTGCCGGACGGACGAACTAGTTCTCCGGGCTCGAAGCCGCTTGGAAGAATAGTGATCAGCTCTACTTCAACATTCTCAGTTGCAGTGGTTGGCCCAGCGGTAACCTCCGGCTCAGCAGATCGGTTCGCGGTTTTAAGGCGAAATGCCGCATAAACACTGAAGGCCAGAATCAATCCGATGAGAAGAGCAAATAAACTTCTAACAGCGAGAGAGTGACGAGACCAATGTTTCATACATTGACTCCTGCAAGAGTAATTTGTAAACGCCCGGGATCGAACTTCGGGAGGCTAATCGACGCGCCGCTTCTGCGAGAGTTTGAAAGCGACGGCTTAGGGAAGATGGAGCAATTTATATCGCGCCTTGTCCAGGCGTCAATAGCGAAGGGAACACCTATCTGACCTTGCGGATGGCGGCGAAGAGGGCGAGGGCGGAGCCGCCGACGAACAGTAATGCACCGCCTACGACACGAGCCTGGTTAGGAAGCTGTCGTATGCCGGTCTCAGTAATAACGACTGCTGTTTTGGGTTCGACGTAAAGAGCGCGGTAAGTGATCACGCCGCCGATAGTGGCTATCAAGATCCCGACGATGAGGAGGAGAGTTTTCATTTCTTTTTAAGCCGCAGATCTGCGGCTCACAATCACCGGCCCTTGAACGCCGCTTTGCGCTTCTCGAGAAATGCACTGACACCTTCATTCTTATCTTCGGTCGAAAAGCACAACGCAAACAGATCCACTTCGCGGCGCAGGCCTTCGTCGAGGTTTGAGCGCGACGCAATCTTCACAGCTTCTTTCGCAAGCTGCAACGCGATCGGACTCTTCTCCGCGATCCGTTTCGCGATCTCCATCGTCTTCGCTTCGAGCTGGTCCGCTGGAACGACGTGATTCACGAGTCCAATCTCAAAAGCAGTACGAGCGTCGACGATCTCGCCCGTGAGAATCATCTCCATCGCCTTCCCTTCACCAACCAGACGGGTCAGTCGCTGCGTACCGCCACCGCCGGGAATGATCCCAAGATTGATTTCGGGTTGACCAAACGACGCCGTCTCACTCGCTACACGAATGTCGCACGCCAGCGCCAGTTCACAACCACCGCCAAGACAGTAGCCGTTGACCATCGCGATCACGGGCTTCGGAAACGTGTCGATCGCCGTGAACAACGATCGCCCCATCATCACGTCGCGCTGTGTTATCGACGTGCGTCCCGCAAACTCTGCGATGTCCGCGCCCGCGATGAAAGCTTTGTCGCCCGCGCCAGTGAAAACAACCACTCCAACCGAACTGTCTGCACGCAGCTCTTCCAGTAACGCTGCGCCTTCTTCACGAGTCTTGATGTTGAGGGCGTTTCTCTTGTCAGGCCGATTGATGGTGATGATGGCGACGCGCTCGCGTTTTTCGAGCAGCAGTGTCTCGTACGTTTCCGGCATTTACGACTCCAGTTTGTATGATGATTAGATTCTTACTCGGAGGAAGGGGCTTCGGGATCGGTGGTCACCGGTTGCTCGTCTGCAACCCACGACACAAACAGTCGCAACCAATTTTCCGTCGGTTCCGCTATCTGCACTCCCACACGCGCGGTCCCATAAATCGCCGGCGCAACTCGGACCACCATCGCAGTCGCTTCGATCGGCGTGCCGTCCGGACGGTGCGCGCGAATGTACAAGCGTTCGCCGCGATTCACCTTCTGGTTCAAATGAAAGAGCGCGCCTGAAGTCGAAATGTCGTCGGTTTCCGTCGGCTCACTCCACGCGGAGCCGTCTTCCGCACGACCGGAAATCACAATCGGAAGTCGCAGCGACATCCGCAATGCAAACCGTCTCTCTTCGTTGTTGTAGGGCGTACTCATCGTTTAAGCAGCACCGCACTTAAGAGGATTGTGCGCGTCGCGCGTCCTCTTTTTCCGCGCTCCAATCGTAAAAGCCCTCTCCACTTTTCTTCCCTAGCTTTCCTTCACTCACCATTCGTCGCAAGACTTCAGGTGGTCTAAACGTCTCCGAGCCAAGCTCGCGATAAAGATACTCGGCAATGTTCAGTCGCACGTCGAGGCCAACGAGATCAGTCAACTTCAATGGCCCCATGGGATGGTTATAGCCGAGTTCCATTGCAGTGTCGATGTCCTCGACACTCGCGACGCCCTGCTCAAACATCCTCATCGCTTCGAGTCCAAGGGCCACTCCCAGGCGACTCGAAGCAAAGCCGGGAACGTCTTTCACGACGATCGGCTCTTTCCGCATTTTTCGGCCGACACTCTTGACTGTTTCCACAGTCTCCGCGCTGGTCTTTTCTCCAACCACGATCTCAACCAGTCGCATAATGTGGACCGGGTTGAAAAAGTGCATACCGATAACCGCTTCGGGGCGTTTGGAAGAACCGGCTATCTCTGTGATGGACAGCGACGAAGTATTGCTCGCAAAAATGAAAGGGCGATCGGACGCGACTTCGAGTTGCCGGAGAACGTCTTTCTTTAATTCCAACTGTTCAGGAGTCGCCTCGATAATCAAATCTGCTGCGGCGCACTCTTTCAGGTTTGTTGTTCCGCGAATCTGCTGCAAGGTGCGGTCGCGATCCTCTTCGGTCAGCTTGCCCCGCTGAATTCCCTTGGCGAGATTGCCTTCGATCGCCCGAACTCCTCGAGCAAGCGACTCACGATCCACGTCCCTGAGTAGAACCGGAAATCCGGATGCCGCGGCAACTTGCGCGATGCCGTGGCCCATTGTGCCCGCGCCAATCACGGCAATGGTTTCAATCGTTTCCGAACCGCTACCTGGGCTGTTCATCGTGCGCAGAACCGGATCAAAAGCATCTGCGGTCGCTAGAGACCACGCAGTTCGACTACCCCAATATCCGTAGTTATACTATACGCTCAACCGAAAGGCTATACTCTCGTGCTTTCGACGCTACCAAAACCGCCTGACAGTAGGAGAAACGGACCTCAAGGTAATGGCTAACGAAACCATAAAAAGAGATGTTGTCATCATCGGATCCGGGCCCGCAGGACTGACAGCCGCGATTTACACGGCGCGCGCAAGTCTGAAACCGCTGCTGATCGATGCACCCGCCGATGCTCATAAGCAGACCACGCCCGGCGGACAACTGATGATCACCACCGACGTTGAAAACTATCCGGGCTTCTCAAACGGCATTGGGGGCCCGGAGCTGATGGAAGAGTTTCGCCGGCAGGCTGAGCGTTTCGGAACAGAATTCATGGAGACGTGGATTACTGAAGTTGACCTGAGTGAGCGTCCGTTTCAGCTCTACACGCAGTCGCAAACGATCTCGACTGAGACTTTGATCATCGCTTCCGGAGCTTCCGCAAAATGGCTCGGCATTCCCGGTGAGGCGAAGGTGCCGCACGGATTTGGCGGAAATGGCGTTTCCGCGTGTGCGACGTGCGATGGTCCGTTGCCTGCCTTTCGGAACAGGACGTTGATCGTGGTTGGCGGTGGTGATACTGCGATGGAAGAAGCGACTTTTCTGACGCGCTACGCCGCGAAAGTTTATGTCGTTCACCGGCGCGACAAATTACGCGCTTCAAAGATCATGCAGGAGAAGGCGTTCCGGAACGAGAAGATTGAGTTTATCTGGAACACAGCCGTGCAAGAGATCGTCGGCACGCAGGAAGACGGCGTGACGGGGGTGCGTCTTCGCAATCTGCAAACAGGAGAAGAACAGATCTTTCCGTGCTCGGGAGTGTTCGTCGCGATCGGTCACAGGCCAAACACGGATCTGTTCGTGGGCCAGTTGGACATGGACGAGATCGGGTATTTGAAAACGTCGGGCCGCTCGACTGCAACAAACATTCCGGGCGTATTCGCCGCAGGCGACGTGCAAGACTCCGTTTACAGGCAAGCCATCACTGCCGCGGGCACAGGATGCATGGCGGCGATCGACGCCGAGCGGTTCCTGGACCACCTGCCGGTAGCGATGCCGAGTGGCGAGGAAGTCACGGACGAGGGCGAGCACATCACGTCCGATCACCAGGCGATCATCACACCCGACGGCCACATGGTTCCGAACAAAGAGCCACAGGTAGAGGTTTGAATCTTGTAAGTCCTGTCTAAAAGGCCGGCCTACAACAAAACGATCGATTCGTCTTTTTGACGCCGAGGAGGTGAGGCCGGTATCTCGAGGACGGTCTCATTTAGCGGACAAGGCTCGCAATAAACGCCGACGCGTTTTCTACGATCCTCACAGTCGTTACATTTCAAAGCTAGACCGAGTTGACGTAAAGATTCGAGCAGCGGTAACAGCAACATCCCGCGCTGAGTCAACGCGTACTCGATGTGTGGCGGGTTGCCGCCGAAGTCGGTCCGCTCAACAAGACGATCTTTCTCCATATCGCGCAAGCGCCCCACGAGCGTGCGGCTGCTGATCGGAAAAAGATTGTTCAGCAACTCCATCGTTCGTTTCGGACCGCCGAGCAGCTCCCTCACAACCAGCATCGTCCACTTGTCACCAAGCATCTGTAATGCTCCGGTGATTGGACAGCCGTCGAGTTCGCGTCGTTTCATCTGAATCTACGGTCTTAAGTTGATGTTGTACGTTTTGATTTTGGAGTTGAGTGTGGTGGCGTTCATTCCGAGCAGACGCGCGGCTCGAGATTGGTGGCCGCCGGTCTGTTCCAGCGCGCGCCTGATCAAGTCAATCTCAAAGCGCCGCACTTCTTCGTAGAAATTTATTCCGCGTCCGATGTCGCCGACTGCGGCGTTGCTCGCGCCGTCGTGGTGACCGGAAACGACTGACTTCGGATCGCTGATCTCAGTGCGCAAACATTCCCTGGTGATCTCGTCGCCAGGCGCAATCACGACTGCTCGTTCGATCGTGTTCTCGAGTTCACGCACGTTGCCCGGCCACGAGTACGACTCGAGCAGCGCGAGAACTTCAGGCGCGAGTTGCTCCGACACGTTGCGTCCGTTTTCTTCGTTGTACTTCTGAATGAAGTGCTGGGCCAGGGGCAGGATGTCTTCGAGTCGATCCCGCAACGGTGGCAGCTCAATGGGGACGACGGCCAGACGATAATAAAGATCCTCGCGGAAACTCCCCTGTCGGACTGCTTCTTTGAGATCGATGTTGGTCGCGGCAATGATGCGAACGTCAACTCTTCGCGGCGCCGTGTCGCCGAGGGGCGTGAACTCGCGCTCCTGAATCACGCGCAGCAAACGCACTTGCGTTTCGGGTGGGATGTCGCCGATTTCGTCGAGGAAGATCGAGCCACCATCGGCGACTTCAAACAGACCTTTCTTCGCTGCGACTGCGCCGGTGAACGCGCCGCGCGTGTGGCCGAACAGTTCGGATTCGAGCAACTCGGAAGGGATGTTGGAACTGTTGACGGTGACGAATGGACGTCCGGCGCGCGTGCTGGCTTCGTGAATTGCTTTTGCGATCAACTCCTTGCCGGTCCCGCTTTCGCCCGTAATCAAAACGGTCGATCTCGCCGGAGCGACCTGCTCGACTAACCGAAAAACTTCCTGCATGAGGTCCGAGCGCCCGACGATCTCGCCGCGATCGACGGCTTTACTCATCGCCCGGCGCAGCGTGCGTCGTTCTTCTTCTTTACGACGGCGTTTAATGCCGGCGCCGATCTGCGCGATGATCTGTTCGTTTTGAAATGGCTTTCGGATGCAGCCAAACGCGCCGCGTTCCCAGGCCGCGATGGCAGTATCGAAAGTCGCGTAAGCAGTGATCATTAAGATCACCGCATCCGAATCCATCTTGAGAAACTCTTCGAGCGCACGCAGTCCGCCGATGCCCGGCATCGACACGTCGAGCAACACGACGTCAAACGCGCGGCGCCCGTAAGCCTCGAGACCTTCCTCACCGGTCTTCGCGAGATCGACGCGATAGCCCTCGGCGGTGAGTAGGGTTTCGAGCACTTCGCGCATGATCTCCTCGTCGTCGACGACAAGGACTGATCCTTTTCTGGAGTTGCGCTTTTCCGTTTTCATCAAGACGCGCTAGTTTAGGCCACAGATTGACACGAATCAACACGGATCAGAAAGCAGATCCGTGTTAATCCGTGAAATCTGTGGCTTTAATCTCCGACGGCCTGGAGGCGGGTGCGGACGCGTGCGCTCGGCAACGTGATGCGGAAAGTGGTCCCGTGTCCCGGTTCGCTTTCGACGCTGATTCGGCCGGCATGCTCCTGGATAATTCCATACGAAACAGCCAACCCGAGACCGGTTCCCTGGCCCACACCTTTCGTGGTGTAGAACGGATCGTAAATCTTCGCGACGTTCTCGGGAGCGATACCGATGCCCGTGTCGGAGATCTCGGCAACGACGGAACCGTCTTCAGCGGTGTCCGTCGCCACGACGATTCTGCCGCCGTCGGGAATCGCATCGCGCGCGTTGAGTATCAGGTTAGTGAACACCTGCTGTAACTTGCCGGCGTTGGCGTAAGCCTCAGGCGCATCCTTGTCGTAGCGGCGCACGATCTCGATCTGGCTACGCCGCAACTGCGGCTCGAGTAGTTGCAACGTGTCGTCGAACACGCGAGCGACGTCGATTTCAGCAAACTCCGTCGCGCTGCCCGTGCGTGAAAAGTTCAGCAGGTTGTTGACGATGTTTGTCGCGCGCTCAGCTTGTGTGCGCACCTTCTGCAGCAACGCATGCTTCGGATCGTTTTCGTTCAGCATGCCGAGCAGCATCTGCGTGTAAGACGAAACGCCCGTGAGAGGTGTGTTCACTTCGTGAGCAACACCCGCGGCGAGCAGACCGATTGACGAGAGTTTCTCGCGTTGTTGCAACTGTTCTTCGAGAGAGATTCGCGCCGTCACGTCTTCGACCACGACGAGGGCTCCGGTTTGACCTTGCCCGTCCTGCAAAGGAGCGAGCGCGATATTCAGGACCAGCCCGCGGTTCGCGCGCGTGGCGGTGTGGAGCTTGTAGATGTTGCGAATCTCTTTGAGACGCCATCCATCTTTACCCAGCACCTGCTTCAGCGTGTCCGCAAAATCTTCGGAGAAGAGATCTTCAACGTGCCTGCCGACTGCGGCATCGCGGCGAAGATCGAGAATGTGCTCGAGCGCCGAGTTCAATCGGGTGACACGGCCTTCGAGATCCACAGCGAGCAGCCCGACGTTGATCGATTCGATGATCGACTCGTTGAACTCCTTCAAGAGCTTCAACTCGCCGGCGCGCTCCTGCTGATCTTTGTAGAGCAAACTATTTTCGATAGCGACCGCGACGTATCCGGAAACGGTGCGCAAAATCTCAACGTCCTCGGATGACAGCAGCGCGCCATCGACAGACCGTCCCAGTCCAATCACGGCGACCATCCGCCCACGCACAACGCACGGAACGAAATAGTGAACCGCTCGCCGCACTGACACAGCCGCGTCAGAATTCAGATCAAGATCGTCCGCGCGCACGACGCCGGTCTCAGCAGACCGCACCCGGATCATCTCGCGAAAATCAGGTGGCACAGCCTCGGTATCAGACAAGCCCGCCGTGCGCGCAACCACGTAACCCGATTTGGTGTTCCGCGATTCGATAAAGATCGCAACGCGCTCGACGTTCATCACTTCCTGCAAGCGGCTGACTAACGAATCGAGTAGCGGATCGAGCGCCGTCGTCGCGGAGAGCGTGCGACCAAAATCAAGCAGGCTGTTTCGCAGGTCGTACCGCTCGCCGTAGAACACACGATCGACCTGTTCCTGGAGAAAGTTTTTAACCGGCGCTGCAACCATCACGATAACGGCCATCGCCAGCACGGCGAGCACCACGCGCAACGTGATCTCACCGGACGAGAATTGCTGATCCGAACCGAAGGCGTATAGACCACCGGTGTAGACCACCACCCCGAGGAGCAGCGCGATCGCAAGCGTGGTCACTGCATAAACAAAGACACGACGCACGACCAGCTCGACGTCCATCAAGCGATAACGCAGCACTGAGTAGCCGAAGGCAAACGGAATGATCGCCAACGGCAAGAGGGCGACATCAGTAAGCCAGCGATCCGTGGGCGCACCGAACAGATAGACGACCGCGTAGAGAAGTGTGAAAGGAGTGACGGCGAGCACCGTTCCCCACAACACCCACTTCACTTGCTGTCGAACAACCGTGCTCTTCGACTTGACGTAAGTTCGGGCCAGCAACGCGGCGCTGGCAACCAGCGCAACAGCCAGATGAAGCACGCCCAGCCAATAAAAGATTCCAATCAGTTGTTCCGAAATCGGAATCTTCTGAATGCCGGAGATGGCCTTCGCCATTTCATCCCTGAGGAAGATGACAACCGAAAAGGCGAGCAGCAGGAGCGCCGGAACATACAACCAGATTGCGCGCCAGCGACGATTGGGGAAAAGCTGTTGTCGTGACGGGTAAAGCGCACAGAAGTGCAGAAAGAGGGGCGCAAAGAGAATGAAGGCTGCGTTGTCGAGGAAAGCGATTGCCAGATCCAGGTCGCGATAACTACCGACCGGAGTGTAAAAATGAAAGACGAACGCCGCGAGGCAGAAGGTCGCAAAATGGAGTGCAAACGGCGCCCGGCCGCCTTGCTTGAAGAGCACAAAGAAACCGACGAAGAGATAAACCAGGCCGAGCAGGTTGATGTAGATGACTCGCGGCGTCCATTTATGAATCGCGCCGAGATGATCGAGGTCGGCCCAGTAAGCCCCCACTTCCGGAGAATAGGAGGGGCGCTTCATCAGGTAATGAAGCTGGCCTCCAACCTGTGCCTGATCGAGATAAATCTGCACGTCTCGCGCAGCGGCGATCTGTTCCGGCCTGCCGTTACCGTCGAGACTAATGCCGATTAACTGGTCACCGGGCAGCAACCACGCCCGTTCCGCCGCTGAGCCACGCTCGATACTCCTGGCGAAGATCCCTTCCTTGGTATCGACCCACTCGACGCCGTCCCATGGCGGAGTTTCGTGATAGGCACGCTGGCGGAAGTTGAGGAGGCCGGCGCTGATCAGTAGCGCTGCACCGATTAGCAGAAACCAGGTCCTGGTTGTGATTACTGATCCCTTCACTGCTACCTCAACAAAGCCTCCAACTCCTGGGAGTTGGCAGATCCCGCTGTTTTAGGCAAGGAATGTTCCGAGTGCACTTCCTCTGTGCAACCTCTGTGTTCTCTGTGTCTCTGTGGTGTTTTTCCGGTGAGTCTAACCACAGAGGCACATAGAACACAGAGCTTAGACAGAGAAGCAAACCAAAGATCCATCCAACTTTTCGGAATTTCCAATAATTTGGAAGATCCCCGAGGCTTGGAAGCGAAGGGAGCAGGACAGCTTGATGAGAGAGAAATAGCGGTCTGCTCACTTCATCTCGCGTCTTAAAATCTAACCGAGATACCACCGCGAACAGACCGGCGACCGTTGCCGATAAACGTCAGAATTTCTCCGTTGTCGGAGCTTGTTTGCGCGTCCAGTAAATTGCGCGCATCAAGGATTGCTTCAGCTCGGACTGGCAATCCAAAACTCGGCAGATCCTGTGTGACTTGAATACTCAACGAGGGATCGTAAACACCTAACCGGCCCGCGAAAGGATCGATCGCGAAGACAGTGGCCTCGGGAGAGAAACGCAGCACGGTTCGCACTTGCGTGCCCGTGCCGAAGCCTGCCTCCAACTGCACAGCCCCGGTTTGGAAATATCCACTCTCAAAGAGCTCGGCGGGAGTGGAAAAACCGTCCGGCGATAACTGCTGGCCGCGACCGAAAGCGTAGCCGGCCGATGCTGTCCAAACGCGATTCAAACGCTTCGTGTACACGACGCGTATCCCGCGCGAAGATCCCTGCTGGTTGGCGACGTCGATAAAGCTGTCTCCGGCCCGGCCTGAAAATGCACTCGCCGGTCCACTCAACAAGCCAACACCGCGACCGCTGGTCGTGTCGAAGAATGCCGTCGCCTCGACCGTTGAACTGTTGTCGAGAACTCTTTCAACTCCGAACTCGAGCCGGTGACTTCGTTCGAGCACCGCCTGTCCATCAATGAACGCGACCGGACGCACCGCGTGGCTGCGGAAAACAACCTGTTCGTCTTCGAATCTTGCAACGCTCTGGATGCCGTCTTCATCTCCGCCCGAAGCGAACGCCGCCTTCACCCGCGTGCGCGCGTTGGCGTCGTACTGAATGCCGAACCGCGGACTGAAAGCGTGAGCGCCACCGGCGCCGATGAAACGTGAGTAGTCGAGTCCCATCACGATCACGATGCCATCGCGCACGATCCATTCGTCGACCGCTCGCAACGAAACCTGACCATGAAGGTTTGCCTGATCGTTCAGCCTGCGCGTCCAGACCGGTTTTGCGAAAGTTGCCCCCGCCGCAGTCACTCCGACGCGATGTCGATCGCCGACACGGAAGCGAGTAGTTGTTTCAACACGCTGCGGCGCATCACCGACGCCTGTTTGTCCGGAGAAGATGAGTTCGACGTGATCTGAAACCGGAGTCGCAACGGCGAAGTTGACACCGGCATACGAAGACGCAAAGCCGTTGTTTGCAAAATAGGTTTCTAAAACACCCCGGGTTTTCGATCTGGAATCTGAAGTTGGTTCGGCGGGAGTTTCAGGCGCGGTTTCCATCGGCGACGCTTCTGCGGTCCGTGCTTCGGCGTCAGTGACTGCCTGGACCGTTGCGTCTTCGCCTTCCTGTACCTGGAAGATCGAGCGTTTCGTTTGCGCCGATCGCAGCGTCCACTTCACATCGTCGCGGTCACGCCGGCGCTCGGGCAAAGTATTCCCGTAACCTACAGGCTCGAGATTGAAGCGATATACCAACTCCTGCTGGGCCTTCACGTCCACCGAGGTGAAGACGACCTCGCTGAAACCCGTCGCGATCGCTTTGATTCCATATCGCCCCGGTAAAACCTTCGCAATGAAGTTGCCCTGCTTGTCAGTTCTCGCCTCTTTGACTGTCTTCACACCTTCTCGCACCAGCGACACGAGTGCGCCCGCGAGTGGGTTCCCACGGTTGTCTCGCACAGTTCCGGTAATCGTAGCGAGTGACTTGTTAGAGCTTGCGGCGAGTGAGTCGCTTGAGACAAACGACACCAGCGCGAGCAGAGACAATCCAAAACCAAATGCTCTTCTCATGCGAAAAGACCTCCGCGACCAAAGTCCCTTTGGAAGCAATGAAAGGCCAGACTGGTTCAGCGAGGAGACTTACCGAAACCGCCAAAACAGCCGTTCATTTTCTTCTACGGCATAGTTGCTGTCAAGTTAATGGCGGGAAAATAGGGCCATTTGCCGCCACTTTTGGGCCGTGCTAGGATTCACATCCCCCTCTTCAACCACGGTGTGAAATTCGTCATTTAGGGTCTCCAAAAAGCAATGATAGACGAGGTTAAATCGACAAAACTCCCCAACGGCATCGCTGTCCTGACAGAGCACATGCCCGGCCTGCGTTCGGTAACGGCCGGCATCTGGGTCCGGCGTGGATCGCGTCACGAAACCGCCGAATTAAACGGGATCTGCCATTTTATCGAGCACGCTGTCTTCAAAGGCACCCGGCACCGCAGCGCTCGGGACATCGCCGTTGAAACTGACCGTCTCGGGGGGAATCTGGATGCTTATACGACCCATGAGATGACGGGCTTTACCACAAAGGTTGCGGACACCTCGCTCGCACAGGCCATAGATTTACTCGCCGACATCGTTTCGCACCCCCGGTTCGAGCAGGAAGACCTGGAACGCGAACAGAAGGTGATCCTCGAAGAGATGAAGATGGTCGAGGACACGCCTGACGAACTTCTGGGCGAGCTCTTCAACGCCGCTTACTTTCCGAATCAGTCTCTCGGCCGTCCAATCGAAGGGACGCCCGAAACTGTCTCGACTTTCGATCACAAAATCACGGTCGGTTACCACGCGCGCGAGTTTTCGTACAGCAACCTTGTCGTAGCAGCAGCGGGAAATGTCGATCATGCGCGACTCGTCGAACTTGTTGGCGTTGCGTTTGACGGTTGCGAAAGCGGCGCCGGCGTGCGGCCGCAACCGCTCGACGGCGGCAGACCGCGACCCGCGGCTCCGATTCTGATCGAACAGAAGAGTGAGTTGGAACAAGCTCATCTCGTGATTGCGACGCCGTGGCCGCACGCGCTCAGTGAAGAGCGTTACGCTGCGAGTATGCTGGCGGCGGTTATTGGCGGCGGAACGTCAAGCCGTCTCTGGCAAAAAATTCGCGAAGAACGCGGCCTGGCTTATTCAGTCGGCGCGGCGGGCAGCGCGTTTTCCGACGTCGGTGTTTTCAATATTTATGCGGGCACGTCGCCTGAGCATCTCGAAGAAGTTATAGACGTCTCGCTTGAAGAGTTGCGCGAAGTGGTACGCAACAGCGTGTCGGATGAAGAACTGCGGATCGCAAAGGACCAGGCCATCTCGTGCATCCTGCTCGGGCTCGAGTCGTCGAGCGCGCGCGCAGGGACGCTCGCGCGACAGGAAATTATTCATGGACGCCGCATCTCGCCTGACGAGGTCATCGAAAAGATTCGCCGCATAACGGTTGACGAACTTCAGGAAGTCGCGCGCACGTACTTCAAATCAGAAACACTCTCGCTCGGCGCGCTGGGAAATCTCAACGGCTTTCACGTCGATCGCTCCCGCCTCGAGATCTAACGACAAAAACAACCAAACACACACAACCTTTGATATAGTGGTGCAACTTTTGGGTTCACCTTCTATCTTGTGTCTTTTGTGCCTGTTTGTCGCTAAATGAAAATCACTGTTCTGGGCAGTGGCTCAACTGGAAATGCGGTCCTGATCGTTGCCGGCAACACACGTGTGCTTGTTGACGCCGGATTGAGCGCGAAAGAAATCGCGCGCAGGCTCGCAATCGTTGGTGAAGACGCGCAACGTCTCGACGCCGTACTCGTCACTCACGAACACGGCGATCACGCAGGCGGCTTGCGCGTTTTGCTGAACTCCGTCGACTGTCCGGTTTACATTTCCGCGAAGACACTCGACGCTTACGTCAGCGAGCGCTTCAACGTGAACACTGACGAACCTCGCCGGCGCGTCAAAGCCCTCGGCGATCGAGTCGAGCAGATCGAATCCAGCAAAGACTTCAAGATCGGCGAGATCGATTTTCATCCCTTCACGATCCCGCATGACGCCGTCGATAACTTCGGGTTCACTGCGACTCACCAGGGCGTCAAGATCGCAACCGTGATGGATTTTGGCCACATCACGACACTTGTCACCGAACGCCTGCGCGGTTGTGCAGCAATCGTCATCGAGTCGAACCACAGTCGCGACATGCTCAAGGCTTGCGACAATTACCCTTGGGATCTCAAGCAGCGCATCCTTTCTCGTCTCGGGCATCTCTCAAACGAAGATCTCGCGGACTGGATTCGGAATGGTTTCGACGGTTGCGCCAAATACATCGTGCTCGCCCACCTTTCCCAGCGGGCGAACAATCCTTACCTAGCCAAGATCAACGCCGAAGTCGCCCTGCAAGAGAGAGCGCCGCTCTTCTATAGCCTGGGCTCCACCGAAGTGAGCCTTTCCTATCCGAAGGAGCCAACGCCCTGGATAGAGGTATGAGCAAGAAGCGCGACGTTTCCTCGTCTGCACTACTTATCCTGTTCGTCTCAATATTGACTATTTCGGGTTGCGGGCAAGAGGCCCAGCGCGGTCGTGTTCCGTCCGAAGTGCAGGAAGTCGTAACGAACGTCGGCGATCTCATGGCTCAGGAGCGTTACGAAGAGATCTACAACGAGTCGTCGGATCTTTGGCGAAAAGAGGTTACTCTTGAGCAGTCAAATGAAGTCTTCAAAACTTTACGGACGAAGCTCGGAAAGGTTGAAAGCCGGTCGCTGCATTCCGCAACCGAGCAACAGAACTCGAGCGGCGTATTAAAAGGACATGTCTACATACTGGCATACCAAACGCGCTTCGAACGCGGCGAAGGAATGGAGACTTTTACGCTGATAGAAGAGAATGGACGCTGGTTGCTGGCGCGGTATTTTGTTAACTCGACGAACTTGAAATGATTCCTCGTTACACATTGCCCGAGATGGGCGCGCTCTGGTCGGAGCAGAACAAGTTTCAGAAATGGCTGGACGTTGAAATCGCGGTCTGCGAGGTCCATGCCGAGATGGGAACGATCCCGCACGATGCGCTCGAACAGATCAAAGCGCGCGCGCATTTTTCGGTTGAACGCATCAACGAGATCGAAAAGACGACCAACCATGACGTCATCGCGTTTACTACCAATCTCGCCGAATCGATCGGCGAAGCGAGTCGTTTTGTTCACTACGGTCTGACGTCGTCAGACGTAGTCGATACCGCGAATGCGCTGCTGCTGCGCGACTCGGTCGATATCCTGCTGCGCAAAGTCGAAACGTTGCTGGAGACGCTCAAGCGTCGCGCCCTCGAATTTAAGAACACGCCGCAAGTCGGACGCACGCACGGCATTCACGCCGAGCCCATCACTTTCGGCTTCAAGATCGCCAACTGGTACTCCGAAACCCAGCGCAATATCGCCCGCTTCATGGCCGCCGCCGAGGACAT
>DASSEB010000467.1:0-21681 GCA_035696765.1 Pyrinomonadaceae bacterium
CCTACAAACTGACGAACATCAATCGCGCCGAACAAGCCAAGTCGTTGTTCGAGGTGCCGGCGGGTTACACGGTGAAGGAAGGTGCGCACTTCGGTCCAACTGTCGCGCCACTCCCGCGCACAAGGAAACAGCCAGAATAGGGCCACAAAAAGGCACAAAAGTCACAAAAGGAAAGACAAAAGCGCAAAGGCCATAACTGCCGTTTGCGCTTTTGTATTTGTAAATTTTGTTTTGTGCTTTATGTGCCTTTTTGTGGCTACTCCTCTTCTTCCCCGCCTCTGATCCGACCTTCAGCGCGCGACTGCTCCACGATCTTTGTGGCCAACTGACCCGGGACGGGATCGTAATGTGAAAACTGCATGTGGAAAGAACCGCGCGCGGCGGTGATCGAATTCAGTATCGATTGGTAGTTGAGCATCTCGGCCATCGGTACCTGGGCCTTGATCACCTGCTGCTTGCCTGTCGTCTCCATTCCCTGCACGCGTCCTCTGCGTGAGTTCAAATCGCCCATGATATCGCCGGCGTACTCCTGGGGCGCAGCGATGTCGACATCCATTATCGGTTCCAGCAGTGATGGTTTGACTCTCTCCATCGCGGCGCGAAACGCCTTGCGGCCGGCCGCTCTGAACGAGTGCTCGTCGGAATCGACCGGGTGATAAGAACCGTCAATCAACTGCACCTTGAAATCAACGAGTGGATAGCCCGCAATCGCGCCGGACTTCGCGGCCTCGATGATTCCTTTCTCAATCGCCGGGCGAAACTGTTGCGGTACCGAACCGCCAAAGATCTTGTCTTCGAAAACAAAACCACCGCCGCGCGGCAATGGCTCAAACACACACTTGCAGTCGCCAAACTGTCCGCGCCCGCCGGTCTGCTTCTTGTGCCGTCCCTGCACCTCCGCTCGCTGCGTGATCGTTTCTTTGTAAGGCACCTTGGGCGGGTGAAGCGTCACTTCCACGCCATAGCGTTTCCTCAACTTCTCCACGACTGTCTCGACGTGCAATTGACCCGATCCTGACAGCAAGAATTCTTTCGTCTGTGAGTCACGAGTGAAGTGCAGCGCCGGATCTTCTTCGAGGATCTTGTGCAGCGCGGCGCTGATCTTCTCTTCGTCCTGACGCGACTTCGGCTCGATCGCAAAAGCAATCGCAGCCTCCGGGTACTCGACCGGCTCGTAAACAATCGGCGCCTGTTTATCGCAAAGCGTGTCGCCGGTTTGCGTCTCTTTCAACTTGACGCACGCGATGATGTCGCCGGCATGTGCTTCGCTGACCTTGTCGAGTTGTTTTCCCTGCGTTACGTGCAGCGCACCGAGACGCTCCATCACGCCGCGCGTCGAATTGAGCGCATTCGCGTCGGTCTGTAGATGACCGCTGATAACTTTGAAGACATTGATGCGGCCTGCAAACGGATCGGCGACAGTTCGGAAACAGTAGGCTGAGAATGGTTCGCTGTCGCTGTACTTGCGCCCGATGCGCTCAGCATCCGGACCTGCATCGACCGGCTTGCCCCACTCGGTTTCATGGTGCGCGGGATCGGGAGCATAGTCTACGAGTCCGTTCAGCAACGCGCGCAGTCCAACCTGCGTGACACTCGAGACCGCGAACACCGGGCACAGTTTGCTTTGTGCGATAGCGTTGTTGATGTTTGGCAGGATGTCGGCTTCGTCGAGTGTTCCCTGCTCGAAGTATTTCTCCATTAACGCATCGTTCGACTCTGCTACCAGTTCAACTAAGCGCTCGCGCGTCTTGTCGACGATGTCACGGCCTTCGGAGGGAATGTCGATCTCCTTCGCCTGGCCGTCCGCAAACTCGTAAGCCTTCATGTGGACCACGTCGACGACACCGCGAAAGTCTTTTTCTTTTCCGATCGGCAACGTAAAAGGAATGATTGCTCTACTGAAGGTATTTTGCGCCGTCGTCAATGCGTCGCCGAAATCAGCGTGCTCTTTATCGAGCTTGGTGATCACCATAACTCTCGGGACCATGAACTCATTGGCGTAGGCCCACGTCTTTTCCGTCTGCACTTCAACGCCTTTGACTCCATCGACGACGACAATCGCGCAATCGGCGACGCGCAATGCGGGGCGCGCGTGGGCAACGAAAGCCGCGTATCCGGGAGTGTCTATGAAATTGAGTTTCGTATCGCGATGTTCGAGATGTGCGAGTGCGGTATTAAGTGTGATCTTACGAGCGATGGAATCTTCTTCGAAGTCGGTAACCGTGGTGCCTTCATCTACCTTTCCCCAGCGTGGTGTGGCTCCGGCGACGTAGAGAAGCGAGCTGACGAGCTGCGTCTTCCCCGCGTCGCCATGTCCAATGACAGACAGATTTCTGATCGCTTCGGTCGGATAGACTTTCATAGGTTTGATTCCTTTCAGGCATGCGAATTTTGGCGAAGGATATGATTTAGGTTGAGTAATTTATCTGAGGGCGAAGGTCAAAGGCAAGTTAGGCCACAAAGTGGCACAAAAGGCACAAAAGCATGGTTGGACGTTTACGCGTTCAATGCGTGTTTTGAGCGAAGTTTTAAGCCATCTTTAACACTGCGGATCGCATCAGAACCTCTGGAATAGGAGATAGGAAAAGACAATGTATTGCAGGAAAGTTCTGGCTCTGGCAGCGGCGTTTTTGATTGCGATTTCGGCAATCGGAATGGCCCCAGCCAAAGCAAACGACAACAAAGAAAACGAACAACGAAGTCTACAGGCGATTGAGCCTCTGAATATTGCGATTCTGGTGCAGGACGATCTCATCTCGCAGGTGGCCAACGAGCTTGGTGTAACACGCGATTTCATCCGGTCGTTGCCGCAGGGTTCGCAAGTGATGATTGGTTACATAACCGCAGGCTCGCTGCAAGTCAGGCAACCTTTTACGACTGACCTCGAGAAGGCGGCAAAATCCTTGCGCATACCGACCGCATCTCGTGGAAGTTCTGCGTTCAATCCTTACGTCGAAGTGGTGGAAGCGTTACGTAAGTTCGACAGCGATTGGACCGGAGCTAATGCGGTGTTGTTGATTTCAGACGGTCTGGACACGTCGCGTGGTTTTGATTCAACCGCGGCGGGTCACACCGTTGATATCGACCGGACGATTTCCGAAGCCAACAAGCGGCGCGTTGCGATCTTCAGTTTCTACGCACCGTCAGTTGGACTGACAAGTCACAACCATTTGGCAGCCAGTTACGGACAGAGCTCGCTGAACAGGGTGAGCAATGAAACTGGCGGCAGAGCGTTTTTCCAGGGCACGACCGGGTTCGTCACGTTTGATTCTTACTTCGCGCGTTTGCGCGAGACGTTGAATCGGCAGTACGCCCGGGCGCAGTAAGTCTCAACGTCAGCCACAAAGCAGCCAAAAGGCACAAAGAGTTTCGCCAAACTTTTTGTGCCTTTTGTGCTTCTTTGTGGCGATCTGATCTGGTAAAGTTAGCGCCGTTCCAGAAACCCCTTACCAGCGTGCAGCAGAAGTGCGCGAATATTGTCTCATCGTCGAAGGCGCGTATCTTTCCGAATCTGAGGCTGAGCATGCTCTGCGCGATCCCTTCATCGAAGATTGGGTCGAGCAGACCGGCCGCTTTCGTATTCACAACATGGACGAGATCTTGATCACGCCCGGCGTTACGCTCGGATCGCTGGGAGTCGTCATGTTGGACGACGGCCTTTTCGAGGTCGCGAGCACCGATCCCGAACATCCATTAACCGAGCACAAGGCCAAAGGGGTTGCAGAAGCGCTGCGACGCCAGGACATGTTTGACGAAGTCAGGACTGAGCCACGCAGTGAAGAATAACGAATCGTTTCTTGATGGACGCGTCCAGGTTGTTGTTGGAGACATTACGCAGCAGGACGTCATTGCGATCGTCAACGCTGCCAATTCGTCTTTGATGGGAGGCGCCGGCGTCGATGGCGCGATTCATCGCAACGGTGGCCCACAGATTCTCAAAGAATGTCAGGAGATTCGCAACACACTTCATCCGGACGGACTGCCAACCGGTGAGGCCGTGCTCACTAGCGGCGGAAACTTGCCCGCCAAATATGTGATTCACACGGTCGGTCCAATTTACGGCAACGACCCGGAACGCGAAGCGGAACTCCTGGCCGCGTGTTATCGAAACTCATTGTTGCTCGCCTACCAGCATCACATCACTTCGATCGCATTCCCCTCCATTTCGACGGGCGCTTACGGCTATCCCAAACGCGAAGCAGCGCAGATCGCCTCGAAAACAATCAAGCAGTTTCTGGCTACAGACCAGGAGATCGAGGAAGTGCGCCTCGTGTTTTTTCAGCAAAACGACGCGAGCGTATTTCTTGACAACCACGAATTCTAGTAGACTCTCCATTTCTGCAAACAGGGATGATTGAAACCACTGAAATGGAGCAACGTGTGACGCAAACGAATGCGTTACCCGCGCCGTTAATTCCGCTGGAACGGCTGGCATGGAATTACTGGTGGAGTTGGGCCGCCGATGGTGAAAGTGTCTTCCGCGATCTCGACCCAGAAATCTGGGAAGAGTCTGAACACAACCCACGACAACTGCTGGCCAGGACGTCTGCTTATCGACTGGCCGAGGCCGCCACGGATCCTGTCTACCTCGAACGTGTACGCCGCATCGATGCGCGTTTCCAGTCGTACATGGCCTCGCCGCCTCATATCCAATCTGAAGCCATAACACAGGAACATCCAGTCGCATATTTTTGTGCTGAGTTCGGCGTTCATACTTCGCTGCCGCTTTACTCCGGCGGACTCGGCATACTCGCCGGCGATCATCTCAAGTCAGCGAGCGATCTTGGTCTGCCGCTGGTCGCAATTGGTTTGCTCTATCGCTACGGTTATTTCCGGCAGCGACTGCGTAACGACGGTTGGCAGGAAGAGCACTACGGTGAAACGTTTCCTAACGAACTCCCAATTCACCTGGTTAAGAACGACGATGACACACCGCTGCGGATCGAGGTTTCGATTCGTGAACGCAATGTGTTGGCCCAGGTGTGGCGTGCAGACGTTGGGCGCGTGCCACTCTATCTACTCGATACAAACATTCCTGAAAACGTCGAGACCGATCGCTGGGTGACAGGTCATCTTTACGGCGGCGATCGTGAAACACGAATCGTGCAGGAGATGTTGCTCGGGATCGGCGGCGTGCGGCTGTTAAGAAAGCTCGGCATCTCGCCGCACGTGTTTCACTTGAACGAAGGCCATTCCGCTTTTCTCACACTCGAACTCGCGCGCGAAATAATTCAAAGAGAGAAGCAGCCGTTGTCGGCAGTCATCGGTACGGTGAAACAGCAATGTGTTTTTACAACACATACGCCGGTCGCGGCCGGTAACGATGAGTTTGAAGGTTCGCTTGTTACGCGCGCGTTCGGAGCTGGTTATCTGAACGAACTGGGATTAAGTGAAGACGAGTTTCTGGCCCTCGGCCGTATTGATCCTGAAAACAAAACGGAACGTTACGGGCTCACGCCGCTTGCTATTCGTATGTGTCGTTCGACCAACGGTGTGAGTCGGAAACACGGAGAAGTCTCACGCGCGCTCTGGCAAAAACTCTGGCCCGAGAAGAAACTCGAAGAGATTCCGATCAGCCACGTCACTAACGGAGTTCACGCACCGACGTGGATCTCGCCGTTGTTGCGTTATCAGCTCGAGCAGCACGTCGGCGACGATTGGGAAGCTAAGCTGCGAAATGCGGACGTTTGGACTGAGGCGGTCGCGCGTGTTCCGGATGAAGAGTTGTGGAAAGCTCACATGCGTTTGAAAGAGCGGCTCGTCGCGTTCATTCGCCAGCGATCGACCCAATCGCGCCTCGCTGCCGGAGAACGAGCTGATTACATCGAAGCAGCGAGTACGATGTTTGATCCCGCTGCCCTCACGATTGGGTTTGCGCGTCGCGTGGCGGGTTATAAACGTTGGAATCTTATTTTGACTGATCGAGAGCGGCTGCTGCGGTTGATTAACGACGAAGAGCGTCCGGTACAGTTTGTCTTTGCAGGGAAAGCACACCCGCAAGATGAAGGATCGAAGCTGGTGCTGCAACAACTGGCGCAATGGAAATACGATCCGGCTGTCCGGCAGCGAGTCGTGTTTCTCGAAGACTACGATCAGGAGATTGCGCGCCAGTTGGTCCAGTCGGTGGACGTTTGGTTGAACGTCCCGCGCCGGCCGCTGGAAGCTTCCGGCACGAGCGGAGAAAAGGTCGCAATCAACGGCGGCTTGAATTTTTCAGTACTCGATGGCTGGTGGTTGGAAGGTTACGATGGGACGAACGGCTTTGCGATCGGCAACGGAAACGAGGCGTCAGTTCCGGAGATGGATGCCGCCGACGCGGAGTCGCTGTATCGAACTCTCGAGCAGGACGTTGTCCCGCTCTTTTACAACCGCGACGACGATGGACTTCCTCGCAACTGGATCGCGATGATGAAACGCGCCATTCAGACGCTCGCACCGAAGTACAACAGCGACCGAATGGTCGAAGACTACGCCCGTAAGATCTATCCACAGATTACGCAGATTAGGTAAACTCTGTGTAATCCGCGTAATCTACGTAATCTGTGGATCACCCCGAATGAAATACTGCACCGCCTGCAAAGCAAAATACGACGACAGCGTGAGCTTCTGTGCGATTGACGGCGAGGTGTTGGAAGCCGATCCGACCTCAATCGTCGATACCGTGCTCGACGGGCAGTACCAGATGGAAGCGTTGCTGGGCAAAGGCGGGATGGGCGCAGTCTACCGCGCGCGTCATATTCTGCTGGGCGATCGTGTCGCGATCAAAGTCCTTCCTCCGGAAGTCAGAACAAATGCGGAGTGGCTGAGACGATTCAGACGCGAGGGGCAGGCCGCGCGTCGTTTTCGACATCCCAACTCAGTAACGGTTTACGATCTTCGCACTGCTGGCGACGGCACGATCTACATGGTGATGGAGTTTGTCGAAGGACACACTCTGGCTCACGAGCTCAAGACCCGCGAACGATTTACTGCTGCCGAAGCCTTCGATATTCTCACACCGATCATGAGCGTTCTCGATACTGCACATGCGATGGGCGTCGTGCATCGCGATCTCAAACCGGAGAACATCATGGTGGGAACACCGGCCGAAGGCGGAGAGCCGGTCGTTAAGTTGCTCGATCTCGGTATCGCGAAGATGCGTGAGATTGCGGGCGACAATGGCGGCAACACCGCGCTCACGACCGCGGGCCAGGTGCTGGGCACTCCTTATTACATGTCGCCGGAACAGTGGGGCGAGATTCCGCGCGATGGCAGCAGCGAGATTGATGGACGCGCTGACATTTACAGTCTCGGCCTCGTCTTCTACGAATTGATTTCAGGGAGACGTCCTTTCGCAGGGAAGACGTTGCACGAGTTGCGACGCGAGCATGTCAACACGACGCCGCGGCCGTTGCATGAAGTGGCGCCTGATGTACCCCGAGGTTTCAGTGATGCGATTGCGCGTGCGACGGCTAAAGATCGAGGCGATCGACAACCAACCGCAGGCGCGCTTGCAAACGAACTGCGTGCGGGTGTGGGTACAGCTCCGACTCCCGGCCAGCCTGCTGATCTCGCGGAAACAGTCGCGCTCAAGAAGGAGTTGCAAACAAATTCCGACGTCAACGCGCCGACGATACTTACGCTTGACGAATCGCCAACTACCGGACGTGCGGTCGTGCCAAGCGATCCGACGGTTTATGAGCCTGCGCGGCGTGAGGCTGACATCTCCGGGGCGACCGTAGCGGAATCTGCATCGATGGCGTCGAGCGTAACAGCTCTGCCCGCGCCGAAGCCCGCGCCGGAAGTACCGCAGATTGCTGTCGAGAGACCAGCGTCAAGCAGAAAAGCGGCTCTGTTGATAGCCGGTGTCGTGACGTTGGTGCTCGTTTTAGTAGTTGGCGTTGGTGGCGTCTGGCTTTGGAATCGCTCGAGGACGACGACGACAACGACAGGTTCCGGTGGAACGAATGCCAACGGCGCGGGGGAAGTCGTCACCGCTCCCGTCGAGATTAGTCGCTACTGGCTTGAACTCGAGCCACAGGCGACGAGAGTTGCGGGGTTGGTGCCGCTTGCTTCCGGCCAGTCGTTCAAGTTTCATTTCGCTTTTAACGAAGAAGGCTACCTTTACATCTTTGGTCCGGGTGAGAACAACCAGACCACCGCGTTCCTGACAAGCAAACCGTTGGCGCAAAGCGGAGTGAAGAGCAACAAGGTGACGAAAGGTGTGGAGTTTAGTTTCCCGAGCGGGTCCGGCAATAGTGTGACGCTTGATAAGAATCCCGGGACCGACAACTTCACGGTTATCTTTTCGAAGACCCAACTGGCGTCGCCTTCGTTTCTGAACGAGCCGGTTACGGGTGAGCCTTTATCCTCTGCGCAGCAGGCGGAGTTAAAATCGTTTGTGAGTAAGTATCAGGCAAAGCGAGTTGTCACCGAACTCGACGAGTCGAGCGCGCGCGCGCCGTTTGTAAGCATTAAAGCAGCGCCTGATCAGACCAGTAATCCCATTGTTTTTGACGTCCGTATCCAGCACAATTAGCTCGCGTTCTTTACCGGTTAATCCTGATACGCCATGTAATCCTTGTAACAAGGAGATTCAGTAATGCGACTGAGTGTCATAGCTTTTGGACTCGTTTGTCTTTGTGCCGTTGTGATCGGGTTGGCCGCACCTTTGCAGGATCAAGATGATGTGCGTGGTGCATTCCTGACTTCGCGGCCAAAGGAAAAGCCCGTAACTTCAGGAGCGGCAAAGAAGCCGAGTAGAAGACGACCCAAACAGACCACCGCTCCCACGAACTCAGGCAACTCGAACAAGCCCACCGACAAAAAGCCGCCAGAGTCGAGTAGTTCGGGAACGACCGTAACACCGTCGACGTCGTCCCCATCTACGAAGCGTGTTAATGCGCCGCGTATCGGCTTGGGATTGACTTTGTTTATGCGCGACTCGAACGGTTTGGCGGTGCGCGTCGATCCCGATCATGTTTTTCAAAAGGGCGATCGGGTGCGCGTGTTGCTGGAGACGAATGCCGATGGTTTTCTCTACATCTTCAATAGCACGAACGACGGGCCGGCCGTGATGATCTATCCCCATCCGGATCTCGACGGGGCAGGGAATTACCTCCAGGCGCATGTGCCGTTTGAGATTCCGTCGAGCCAGGATGCCGAGGAGCGACTGCGCTGGTTTGCTTTCGATGAAAACGGCGGCACTGAACGCTTGTTCTTCGTTTTTACGCGTGAACCATTGAATGGCGTTCCGATCGAGGACGAGCTAATCACCCTTTGCCATGATTCCAAAGACAACTGCCCGCTTAAACCGAGTACTGAAGTGTGGGCCGCCGTGCAAAAGGAAATGCAGGCGCCGCTGAAGACAGACAAGACGCAGCAATACGGCGGAGCGCAGACGACGACGGAGCAACAGGCATCCACGCGCGGGATCGGCTTGGCGAAGGATGATCCGCAACCTTCGTTGGTGATGATGGCTTCGTCAGCTCGTCCGACGCTCGTTGCCACACTCGATTTAATTCATAAGTAGCCATCCAAGGCACAAATATCATTTGATTACGCATTAAAAAGGGGAAGTGAAATGAGTTGTACGCACAGGAAAGTAACCGGCGTTTTGTTGGCTGTCGTTTTATTGATTGCACCGATCACGTTTTCGGTGCGCGCCAACATACCCAACACGGCACAGCCTTCTGCGCAGCAGACGGATTCTGCCGGCGCGGCTTTGCGCGAGGGCAGACGCTTGCTGAAGCGCGGGCAAGCAGACAAGGCCCTCGTTCAATTGCGCAACGCGCTCAACCTCTACACGTCTGCGAAAAACAACGGCGGCATGGCGGCCACATACAATGAAATAGGTGATCTTTACATGCGGCAAGGCCAGTACCAGGTCGCGCTCGAGAATTATCAGAAAGCGCTCGACGGGTTTTTTGTCGCGGACAACAGCAAGCAAGCAGTTAATACCGCGGTGGCGTCGTCGATTGCACCAGTAGCTGGAGCAGCGGCTGGCGCGGCGGCCGCTGTTGCGGATGACAAGTACAACGCGAACCTGATGCTTGCCAAGATCGGCGACGTGAATTTCCGTTTGGACAAGACAGCCGAAGCAAAAGCGGCTTATGGCCGGATGGTCATCAAAAAGCCTGAAGGCGTAGCACAGAAAGCCGGCAGAAGATTCGGCGGCCTGAGTGCGATCACGGGCGCGATCTCTACCGGAAGAGTTGATGTAGCTGCACCGACAAGTGCACTGACCGTTGCGCTCGAAGCGAAGAAAGAACTCGAGGAGTATCGCACGTCGATCGTTTATTCGAGTTATCAATTGGGCATGGGCCGAATCGCCTATGCCGATAACGATCTGGAAACGGCAAGAACGCACTTCAACGATGCACTTGAAGCTGCCGGCAGCAGCATCGCGGGAGTGGCGAAGCTCGGGCAGGTACGACGCTTTCGCGCAGCCGCGCGAACCAGCCTCGGCGATATCGCGCTGCGCACGGGTAAGTTCAAGGACGCGACGAAGTTTTACAACGACGCCAAAAAAGGCGCGCAGGAAGACAAGCGTCTGGATCTGATGTGGCCGGCGCAGCGCGGACTCGGAAAAACTTTATGGCTACAGGCAGCGCAGGAAAAGGATCCGAAGAAAGCTTTGACTCTGCGCGAGCAGGCTTTAGCCAATTACCGCGAATCACTGGGCACGATCGAAACGCTGCGGCAGGGAAGTTTGCGTGCTGATGAATCACGCTCGACGTTTTTGGCGACGATCAAGGACGTGTTTGACGAAGCGGCCGCCGCCTATTCCGGCATGGCCCTGACCGCGAATTCGACCGCGGGTGCGCCGCTGAGTGGCAAAGCACTCGAATACGCCGGCGAAGCGTTTCGCATCAACGAGCAGTCGCGCGCTCGTTCCCTCCTCGACATGCTCGCCGAAACTGATGCGGCGATTACCGAAGGCGTTCCGGCTGAACTGTTGAAACGCAAACAGGAGAACATTGAGCGCCAGCAGGAGATCGCCGACGTTCTGACGGGAATAACCGTCTCTACCGAAGAACTGAAACAGAAACCCGCGGAACTCGATGCGGAGCTGGAGAAGTTACAGACGGAATACGAAGAGATTGAGAACCAGATTCGTACTGCGAGTCCGCGTTATGCCTCGCTCACGGCGAATAAGCCTTTGAGCCTGGCAGAAGTGCAGCAGAACGTGCTCGACGATCAAACAGTGCTCGTCGAGTACGCGTTGCAGCCGGATGAGTCGTATCTCTTCGTCGCCACGAAAGGCGAAGTCAATCTATTCAAACTGCCGGGCCGCTCGAACGTAGAAAAGCTGGCGATGGATCTGCGCGCGCAGTTGATTCCATCGAAACTCCAGCGACGAATCGTCGGTATCGACGTCGCCGAAGCCAATCGCGGGTTGGGTATCGCTACTGCGGCGCCCGAAGATGTTGCTCCCTTCGTTGCGGCATCCAACGCACTCTACAAAGTCGTACTCGAGCCGGCGGCGGGAATGATTGGAGAGAAGCGTTTGATGGTCGTGGCCGACGGCGCTCTCAACTACATTCCCTTTGAAGTCCTGCTCAAGTCAGCAGACACCGGTGACTTTTCATCACTGGGGTATCTCGTCAAGACAAACGAGGTCGTCTACGCTCCGTCAGCTTCAGTGGTTGCGGCGATCAAGCAACAGCGAGCGAAGTCGACGAGCCGCGCAATGCTGATCATTGCCGACCCGGTGTTCAATTCCAACGACGCGCGTGCAAAGAAGACAGCTGCCACGCCCGCGAGCGACGCAGAAGTCCGCGGCCTTGGAATCCAAAGCGCACTTGCAGACGTAGCCGGATCGAACGCACCGGCGAAACCCGATGCGGCGATGGAAGGTCTGCCCCTCGCGCGTTTGAACGGCACGCGCACAGAGGCCGAGCAGATCTCGAAGCTCGCGAAAACGGCGGGCGCCTCGGCTGACGTCTGGCTCGATCTCGAAGCGAACGAAGACAACCTCGGCACGCGCGACGTCACGAAGTACCGCATCATTCACGTCGCCACGCACGGGTTGCTGAACGCCGAACGACCGCAGTTCACGGGTGTCGTCCTCTCGCTCGTCGGCAACAAGACACACGACGGCTTTGTGCGCACTGATGAAGTCTTCAACCTGCGCCTTGGCTCGCCTCTCGTCATGCTTTCGGCCTGCGAAACCGGCCTCGGCAAAGAGAAGCGAGGCGAAGGCATCATGGGTCTTACGCGAGCTTTCATGTATGCCGGCGCCCCGACGGTCGGCGTCAGTCTTTGGTCGGTCGCAGATAAGTCAACGGCCGACCTGATGACAGACTTCTACCGCCGCCTGTTGAGCACAGGCGATTCCACCACCTCCTCCGGTGCGCTGCGCGGCGCGCAGCTAGCGATGATCACCGGTAAGAAATACAGCGCGCCTTTTTATTGGGCGCCGTTTGTACTCGTCGGCGATTGGAACTAAACGACCAGGAGACAGCCACAAAAAGCACAAATGAGTTCAGACACTCATTTGTGCTTTTTTCTTGCCCGCCTGAGCTTGAACAGACCTCCCAACCCGCTTAACAACAACGCCGCCGTCGTTGGTTCGGGAACCGAATCAGGAACCGACTGTGGAGTCCCTTCAAACACCACATTGTCGATCCGGTTAGTACCTGTAGACGACGTCGCTCCATTGAATATGATCCGAAACACAGCGTTGGGATTGTTATTCAATGCGAGTATGCTCGACAGACTAAACACCAGCGGCACTGTTCCGAACGCCGTCAACGGCGTGTACGGCGGCCCGAAATCCAGGAAATTGATCCCGTCGAGACTGTACTGGAACTGATTACTATTAAATCCGGTGCTCGTTCCTTGAGTAGCAAAACTCACGACGATATTGGAAAACCCAACAGTGCTGACGTTGAAGGTCAGGTTGCGGCCGTTGTTTGCAGTCCCGGTCCCGCCTTGAAGTGACAGCGCCTGTCCGGCGACATCACCTTGTCGCGCGTTGTTGGTAGTGCCCGCGGCGAACAGAACATTCACCGCATTGATATTGCTTGTGAGCGTTCCGGTCCCATGGTCCACGTTCAGATCGGAATCATTGAAGTTCCAGACGGCAAGCTCGTCGGCAAATGCCGCTTGCGAAGCTGCAAAGAACAACAGGACGGCACAGATGAGGTTGAATGGAAGTCGTCGGGTGAGACGATAATCCGGCTTAATGAACATACACGTTCTCCTTTGATGAGGTTTTTTGGACACACTATTCGCATGTTGAGAAAGCAGGAGAATCTTTTGTTAAGAGACTCGTGAGGCTTTGTCAGTAGTAGCCAGGCTCTGAGGACAGCCAAAGCTTTCTCGGTTACCCACGCACAATATGACGATTCCGTTCACTCGTCAATAGAAAAATAAATACATAAAGAAGCAATACAGACTGATTGTTTTCTTCACTTTTGCTGCGTTAATATCGTTGAGCAAGGAAGTCATCTATCATGGGAAACAAGTTTTTCAGAATCGACGATCACGCGGCACTCGAAAATCTGCTCACCGACTCGAAGCAGAAACCGGTAATTGTTTTTAAGCATAGTAACGCCTGTTCCATTAGCGCGCGTGCCTATCGCGAGATGGAAAAGTTTGACGGGCAGGTAAACATTCTCGAGGTCCAATCAGCGCGTGAGGTTTCTCGCGAGCTCGCGAACTTAACCGGAGTCCGTCACGAGACGCCGCAGGTGATCGTTTTGCGAGACGGCAAAGCTGTTTGGAATGCGTCGCATTTTGACGTCACTGCCGGCGATGTCGCCAAGGCGGTGGCTTCGTTTTTGACAAGATGACGGGATTACGTGATTCACACGTCAATCCTAAAAATTGACTTCCATCCAATAACTGCGGTAAAAACTTTCGCTCTTTAGTGTCTTTCCGGTAGCAGTCTCCCGGGCCTCGCTTTAAATGTTCCATCCTTGATATCCGTTTTGCAGCTTGAAGCATGTCATCAGCGCGGTGAGGACGCATCAATGCAAATACTGAACGCCACCCGATCAGCCTTGGTCCCCATTTTTCTGCTTATCACTTTTACCGTCACGTTTGCACAGGAAACTACGGACCAGCCGTCACCCTCACCAACCCCGCAAGCGAGTCCGACTCAATCTCCATCACCTGCCCCTACTCCGAGACCGAAAGTCGTCCGCGTCATCGGAAATGTCGAGCTCGACGACATCGTCGAAGTCAATATCGAGAACCTGGAAAAATGGGCTGAAACGAACGACGCGGGCAAGCTCGTTCCCTACATCGATGGACGCGCTATCAAGGGAAACTATCCGGAGGAAATTCATCTTGAACGCGGGCGCGTCATTTATCACCTCGAGATTACTCCCGAGAACAAGAAAGTATGGACTGACCTGCTTGGCGCTCCGGTTGCGATGAAACGACCGGTCTCGCTCAGTGTTGGACTCGAAACCGGGTCCGCTTTCGATAGCGTGCATCCTGAGAATAATCCGGTGCCTCTGATCGTGATTTCTCCGATCTATGCAGTTCTGGCGTTGGTCATAATCTTTGTGACCCTGGCCTTATTGCTCTGGCTCGTGCGCAAGACCAATATCATTCGCGAACCAGGCCCTCCGCCGGCCCCTGGAAAACACCGGCCGTACAATCTTGGCCGGGCGCAGATGGCGTTCTGGTTTTTTCTGATCTACGCGTCTTATGTATCGATCTGGTTGATTACCAGCGCCCTCGACACGATCACTGCATCATTGTTGGCCTTGATGGGTATCAGTGCAGGCACCGCGCTCGGCGAAGCTTTGATTGACACCGGCAAAGACACGGCGAAAGCAAATCAGTTGCGCGACCTGACCGCGGAAAAGCTGGCGATTGAACAAAGCATTGCCGAGGCGCAGACGCAGGTAGATGCACTTAACGCCGCGCCGGTCGCCGCAACCGATCAAATGACTCGCGACACATTGAACCGCCAACTGATCGACGGCCGGACGCGCATCGGCCAGATCGATCAGCAACTTCGCGCGCTCAGCTTGCGGCAATCACCGATGGTTTCGAGTGGTTTTCTGCGCGACATTCTGGCGGATTCGAGTGGTTACAGTTTTCATCGCTTCCAGATTTTCGCGTGGACAATCGTGTTGGGCGTGATTTTTCTGTCAACGGTTTACAATAACCTCACGATGCCGGAGTTTAGTCCGACGTTACTCGGGTTGATGGGGCTGAGTGCCGGCACGTATATTGGGTTTAAGTTTCCCGAACAGAAGTGAATCGATGGAACCACGCGGACCGCAGATTGAGCCACGAGAAATCAAACAAGAGGATGATTTCAACGTCAGTATTGTCTGGGGCGACGATCGTCGCTGCCGCTATGCTGCTGCGGAGTTGCGGCGTGCGTGCCCGTGTGCGCAGTGCGTTAACGAGTGGACAGGTGAACGCATGTTGAAGCCCGAAACCATTTCTGAGAAGATTGAAATCAAAGATCTCAGCGTTGTCGGGCGTTACGCGCTCAACTTTCGCTGGAGCGACGGACACGAAACCGGGATTTACAGTTTTCGCTACCTGCGCGAGCTGTGTGAGAGTCAGAGCGAATTATGAACGAACGTGATTTCTTTAACGAGAAGGAAGAAATAAAAAAGGCGACGTATAGCTGTCCTCACTGTCGCGAACGTGCTGAATACGACGTCAGGTGGTTGAAGCGAACGAAAAAACCGCAGCCACCTCGCGGGGCAAACGAGCAGGATCGGGCGCGTTTTCAGAAGTCGCGAGACTATCTCGTGAGAATCGACGACATGCTCGCGTGCAGAAATGCTCGTTGCCGCCGGCGCTTTGAAATTCCAAGCTCGCAGTCAGTAGTCTTTATCTGATCCGCGTGAATCAATTTTTCTGATCCGTTTAAATCCGTGTTACTGGCTTAAAAACCTGACACTCGTCGGATAGAAATCTGCAAAACTTCATCCGCACACCCAAAAAACCGCCGGAACTAAGTGGCTTCGCTCTTGCACTGTCTTCTGCCGGAACCATGATTGAAACTCAACAATTCGCGGGCGCGAGCAAAACCAACACTTCTTTTCTGACGCCGTTTGAACGCCGGCTCGCCACGAGAGTGCTGCCGAAGATCCCCTCGTGGCTCGAGACTTACCACCTAACCATGCTGACGCTTTTGTGGTCGTCGCTGATCCTCGTTTTCTCCTACCTGGCAGCGCGCGACTTGCGCTGGCTCTGGGGCGTGTCGGCGATGGTCGCGTTGCAGTACGTCACTGATCACTACGATGGAAAGATCGGGAAGTATCGCGGTACGGGGCTGGTGAGATGGGGCTATTACATGGATCACCTTCTCGACTACGTTTTCCTGTGCTCGGTCATAATCGGATATGCGTTCATTCTGCCCGAACGCTCGCGCTACCAGGTGCTCATCATGCTTGCGATCTTTGCCGGGTATGAGGTGAGTACGTTTCTCGCGTTTGCCGCCACCGATCGGCTGAAGATCAGCTACCTGAAGTTCGGCCCCACCGAGTTTCGACTTGCACTCATCGTCATCAATGGGCTGCTCGTGCAGTACGGGACGCGCCAGATGATTAACGGCTTAAAATACGTGAATATGGGCGCCGGGATTGGCCTCGCCCTCATGATCTACCGGACGCACAAAGTGGTTTGGGCGTTGGACATGGAACAGAAAAACGCCACCCTGTCTCGCTAAAGTTCCATTGTCCGGTTCCGCGTGTATCGTTTGCGACCAAATAATAGCTCTCGAAAAAATTTTTCCCGCCGAAGTGGCCCTTTTTTCTTCCGGCGTGCGCGTTAGCGGATGTGGCCTCTTCTTTGCAAGGTCACACGCAGTCTAGCGTTCTAGCTCTTAAGAAATTACGGAACTGTGTGGCGGGAAATTCGTTGGATACATTCAAGAACCATCGAAACTCGAAATTACTAGCATGTCTGATAAGAAAACAATTCGCATAATAAAGAAGGGCGAAAAATCTCGTCCAGTTGTTAAGGCAAAGGCAAACACCGCTCGTGAAACTGCGCGCGATATGGTTGAGACCGTGACCAATTGGGTTAACGAATTTCAGCAGAAGCGGCGTGCGGAAACGACCAACGCGTTGCGGATCCTCGCCAAGACGCCTCGTGGCAGCGAAGCCTGAGTCACACTTTTAAGAGCTAGCCGATCGGAAGGTACGAAGACGGCGCGAGCAGGCCTGCGAAAGCGGGAGTTGGCTCGCGCCTTTCGATTTATTTGACACTCCGTTTGCGGTGGGGATAGCATCGCCGGCAATCATGGCCAGAAGGAGTGCTACGCGAAAGTCGAAGCGACCGCAGGTGCGGCCGCTGTTTGACAGCATACGCAAGCCGGGCGCGCCGCCGGGGCACCCGATGTCTCGAGCGAAGCCCGACGAAGTTGCGCGACCTGCGGGACGGAAGGCCAAACATAAACGACGACCGGAAGAGACAGGCGATAACGATGTCTAAAGACGTATCACGCAGGTTTTTGGATTGCGCCGCCGATTTTTTGGTGAGTGATTATCTGCCGAAGATTGAGCGCTGTCTCGAGAAGCTGAGTGACGAGCAGATCTGGTGGCGACCGAATAAAGAGTCGAACAGCATCGGCAACCTGATCCTGCACCTCTGCGGCAACGCGCGTCAGTGGATCGTTTCGGGCATTGGAGCTGGGCCCGACAACCGAAACCGCGACGCAGAGTTCGAACAGCGCGAACTGATTCCTCGCTCCGAATTGTTATCGCTGCTCCGCTCTACCCTCACCGACGTCGAAACAACTCTCCGAACGCTCGACGCGAACGTCGTGCTGGATTACCGCAAGATCCAGGGCAACGACGTGGACATCCTCGAAGCCGTCTTCCACGTCACCGAACACTTCTCGATGCACACCGGCCAGATCATCATGCTGACGAAGATGCTCACCTCGTCCGATCTTGAGTTTTACGAGTTCGAAGGGGACGTCCCGCGGCGCCAGTGGTACGTGTGAAGTTGCCTCGTTTATTACCCGTCCATTCAGAAAATCCTTTTGTGCTTTTTGTGGCTGAAACCTTTTTGAGGCAAGCTACGGCGTCGACGGCTTAGTCGCTTGTGGCATATTGAATTTCGACTCATCAACAGGCACATTCAACTTTACTTCAGTGAACGTTCGTGTCGAGGTCGGATTCCCAACTTCAAGCGCTGCGGTGCGCGCGGTGAACGGAAACTTTAGCCCATCCGCTTCGCGGTAATCTTCCAAATCGATTTGATCAGGAATGATGCCGACAATCGTCGACATTGCCGTTGTGCGTCGCAGCAACAACCCCGAGCTAGCGTCGAAATAAAGTCGCATGCGCCGGTTCTCGGTTGTAGTACCGTCGACGATGTAAACATCGTGATCGCCGAGTTTATCTTTGCGGACTCTCGGGGGCTTGCTGTATTGCTCCTTAAGATTCAGCAGAGTAAACAGCCCGTTCGCCGCCTTGAAATTGATCAACTCCGCGCCGGTGATCTCTCGCACTCCTCGCGCCGTTTTCTCCCAACCCACTTGACCATTGAAACCGCGTTCTACCGTGCCCTGCTGCGTCGTCACCAGCAAATAGAACTTGTCCGGCGCAGCTTGCGTCAGCTCGAACTGGAACGAATTTCCGTTTGCCTGTGTGACTGTGCCTTTCGCTGTTCGGGATTTCAGTTTGTCGATCGCAGTTTGGCCGCCGACTGCAGCAGCGTACTTGCTGAAGATTTCGTCTGCTGAAGGCAATGCAGGCGTAGGGCTCGGTGACGCTTGCGGCGATGCCTGCGGTGTTGCGCCCGGGTTTGGCCCAGCCCCGCCCGCATTGGGTGCTGGAGAGGGAAGGGGCAACGGCAGCACCGGGATCGATTGTGGAGACGTGCGACCGCGATGGCAGGTATAACAAGAGACTGGATCCAGCTTAAGCCGTTCCGTCGTCTTGTTAATATCCATGACGAGCTTAATCATTTCACGTGCGCTGGTCTTTTCCGGCTTGGCGTCTGAGGCGTAGTCCCACTGACCCTGATTGTTGACGTGACAATAATTGCATCGCCGTCCCATCGAAGCGGCAAAGAAATTCATTACCGGAACCAGTTGCGATTGCGGCATGCCGGTAAGTACCTTGATGTTCTTCTGGACTTGTTCGACCGTTTTCTCCGGTGGCGACTGCGCGTTGGTTATGCGCACTACTTCGCTGCGAGAGTCGAGTATTAGAAACAGAGCGACGATCGAAAAAACTAGCGCGATGGACTTCAGAATTGTTCGTTGCATGAGAGGGCCTTTACTATGGTTCGAAGTGGATGTTTGAGCTGTAGAAGATTCACAAATAACTGAACGGAGGTCAAGAATAGAAAAGTATTTCAGCCACTAAAGAGCACAAAAAGCACAAAGGATTTTTGTGCCTTTTGTGCTTCTTTGTGGCGAAATAATTCTGGATTGAAATCGGTGAGGTTGTGCTAAGGTGCGATCCGCGTTGCGGGTTCGCTCCAGCCGCTTTGGCCCAGTGAGCCGACTGCGGCGACTCGAAACCAGTACTTCTTACCGCTCGTTAAGTTTTGAATTGTCTTACTGGAAGTCGTTGCAATTTCGCCATGCGTCCAACTCTCTGACGTTGGTGGATCGGCGCTGAATTGAATTATGTAACTCCTGGCGCCGTCGACTTTCTTCCAGGACAGATCAATCTCACCGTCATGGTCTCCCGTGCTGGCACTCAAAGCTGCAGGCGCAGGCAACACGGATGGAGGGGAACGAAACCCTTTCGTTTCCATGCCGGCGCTGGTGATTATTGTTTCATCATCGCCCGCGATGCTCTCGACGTACGCGGCAAGCTGAGTCAAAGCTCGATCAACCTGACGCTCCGCGTCGTCCTGAGCACTGGCCTTTGTCTTGACATCTGCTTTTACTGCTTGATGCGATTTGTATGTTTCTTCCAGCGTTGTCAGCGAGGTCGCAATATCCGGCAAGGGAGGATGAGGATTTGCGAAACTCGAATTGTTAGTCATTGCGGCAACGATCTGCCGGCCTTTTCCGACTTTCTCGGGCACTGACAAGTTTCTTAGATTAAGTTTGATTTTCGACATGAACTGTCCTTTCTGGGCTTTTTATTGGGTGATTGGTCTAAGGAGGAACTTTTATTGCTGCGATCACGCCAGTACCGAATCCGTGATGTTTGGTACTTCGCAAGCGCTTTCGATGCCGGCGAATCAGCCAGATAGAATTTCGTGGCACACGTAAGAGCAAAAAAAATCTCGAGCAGTTGGGAGCGTTTTCTCTTATGAATTACGAAATCTCACGCATGCTTCCGGCAAATGTTGCACTGATCACCGCCAGCCACGACGCGTTCGCCTGAATCAAGACTGTTTTTCGCAACAGCAATCTTGTTTCGAGTAATTCCTGACTTGAACTCGTTAGAAACTACGTTGAAGTCTTTCATTACTTGCTCGCTCCGGAATGTTTTTGCCGTGCTGGACCATTAACAAGCTAGCAGCTGATCTTTCCTTACTTGTTCTTCTCCCGGAGTGGTTGGATTTACGTCGATCGTTTCAATTGGGAGCGAGCGCAATTAAGATCAAATCAAAAACAGTGCTGTTCAGAAGAGGAGATGCCTACAAACGAATTCAGCCTAGCTTGTTTGTCGGAAAGAGTCCTTAGAAAACTCTCAAAGATTTATTAAAGAGGTCTTTGAGATTTTGTTGCACGAAATCATGCATTGAGGTAGACCATGCATGCGGAATTCGGAGGCCGGGAGTGGGCCCGGCATCGAAGATTAGGACATGAGGACGTGACCGCCTAAGAGCTTTTCCTCAAACATGGCGATTTGGCCGTCGACGAGGTTGTAAGCGTTCAACTCACCGCAGCGAGTGAAGACAAGATGTTTCACTGCGTGCGCGAGTGTTTTTGGATCGGTGGCTTTTTCGAACGTCGCCAACAGCACCAGCAGTGCGGCTGAAGGTTCATCACCAGCCTGGCAGATGATCTCTGCTAACGCCTGGATCTTTTGTTCGTTACTGTTGATTGACTCGGTCGTGTGAGGTGTTTCTGGGCGCGCGGTTGCGCTACTATGAGTAGTCATGATCTTCATCCTTTCTCGAGAAGGTTGATGGTCAAGGGTCGATTTTGTGTTGTCGCACAAAGTCGGCCCGCTTCATTTGTTGGACCACCACTTATAACGCCACGATTTTCGCCTGTCCACAAGTAATCCGGAGCTGCGATCACCCATCCGTTTGACATCGATTTGTCGAGAGTGTTTGTTGGTTCTAGTCCTAGGTGGGGAGCAATTACTACCCACTCTGTACGATTTCCAGTATGTAAGGCCAGGAACTATTTCGCTTCCAACATTGCCCGTTGGACTCTCTCAAAGGCTGCCTCGGTGACAGTGAGGTTCATGCCATCCACGCCAATGTGCCAGGAATCCACAGGGTGTGGGTTGTTCGGAGTTGGCTTTCTGCGTATCTCTTGCAGATAAGCGACGCACTCAAGGTTAACGTGGCAAACCTCCGAGTAGCCTGGGTCGACCACATGAACTATGTCGGCAGGGTCAAATGTGAAGAGCTTCATGAACGTCCTTTCTATTAAATGGCTGCGTTTGAAGTTAGCAGCTTCATGCACCGCGAAGGATTCTGGCGCACAGAGCGGAGGAACCCTCCAGTTCGCTGGTGGGCTGTCCGTTCTAACGCGGAGTTAGAACGCATGCGGCTCATCACTTCTCCTCTAAAGGAGTGCCCTGATGAAACACCACTTGCCAACGACCATCGAACAGCCGCCAC
>DASSEB010000468.1:0-16976 GCA_035696765.1 Pyrinomonadaceae bacterium
GGCGCGGCGGCGCTAATCACGCGTACGCCGTGGATCCTGAAAGAGTCGAGTTCCGGACCTATGTACGTCGAGGGGCTGAGACAAAAAGTTCGTTTAGCTCTGGGTCGCCGTGCAGATGCGATCATATCTAACTCGGAAGGCGGCAACGCTTACTGGCAATCGGTGGGCGCGGCGAATCCACTCTGCGTCATTCGCAATGCGATTCCGTTCGCCGAGATTGACCAGGCAGCTTGCGGATTTAAGCCTGGAGTCGCACGCACCGGCGCGGAGAAAGTCATACTCTTCGCAGGCCGTTTAGATTCAGGTAAGAACGTGCGCTCGCTCATACTCGCGCTGGCCCAGATCGCGCACGAAGTGCCGTTTATCGCACTTATTTGCGGCGACGGTCCGCGGCGTCAGTACCTGGAACGTCTCGCTCGCCGATTGGGAATCGCACATCGTGTCGTCTTCACTGGTTACGTCTCAAACATCTGGACGCTGATGAAGGGCGTGGACGCGTTTGTCTCGCTGAGCAGGTTCGAAGGCTGTCCAAACGTCGTGATCGAAGCCATGGCTTGCGGCTGTCCGCTCATCGTGTCGGACATTCCGGCGCACAGAGAAATACTGGAAGATAAAGCTGCCTCATTTGTAGATCCTGACGACGCTACACAGACTGGAAGCGCAATCAAAGCCGTGCTGAATGATGGGACTGCCGCACGAGTCCGCGCGAGGACAACCATGGCGAACGCCGCGCAATGGAGAGTTGAGCAAGTCGCACAACTCTACGAACGCGTTTATCGCGACGTCTCTCGACGCACGGCCTCGGACGCTTCGCTCGCCGTCAATCACGACGACGGCGAATGGAACCTGTCGACAAACTAATTTAGTCATGAGCGGCTTAACAGGTTTCTATTCGCGAGTGAGCGTGAATGACTCTTTATTCACTCAGAGCGCGTATCTCGCAGCCTTGTCAGCAGTCAATGCCGGACTGGCGTTATTGATGTCGTGGTACGTCGTGGCCCAGATCGGAGTCGGCGAGGAAACTGATGCATTTTTTGCCTCGACTGCAATTCCACAGTTTGCTTTTGTTCTAGTCACAGCAACCGTCCTTCCAATACTGGTTCCGCTATTAACAACGCGAGACGAGGCACAGTTTAATCGTGACGTCTGGTCCTTTTTCTCTCTGACGGCCGCGATCTTCATCGTGCTCGCTGTGCTGTTGTATGTGTCGGCGAGTGCGTGGGTACCGTGGTTTGTCCCTGGCTTTTCCGCGGCGGCAAAAACTCTGGCCGCGAGCCTCACGAGAATTCAATTAGTCAGCATGGTACTGAACGCATTGATCGTGACGCTCTGGGCGGCACATCACGCGCGACACAAGTTTGTGTGGGTTGAACTCTCGGGAGTGGTCGCGAACGTTGCCGGTTTCTGTTTTCTTATTTTGACCGTGTCGCGTTTGGGAGTCTGGGGAGCGGCTGTGAACACGATCTTTTACAACAGCCTGAAACTGGCATTGCTGCTTCCCATCCTCGGCCGATTTTGCCGGCCCGCGTGGCGCTTACCGATTATCAGAGAAGCGGCGCAGCGCTTGAAGCCGTTACTGCCCGGACAAATTTATTTGCGCGCGGATCCGGCAGTGGATCGATTTCTGACTTCGATGCACAACCCCGGCACCTTGTCTCTGCTTCACGTAGGGCAGCAGATTTACGCGAGCATCGTTCTCCTCATCGGGAAAGCCGTCATCGCGCCAATGGCGCCGAAGCTCGCGATGTACGCGCGCGAGGAACGCTGGTCCAGTTATCGCCGACATTATCGGAGCAGGCTGGCGTTGCTGCTCATCATAACGATCGGCGGCTGTCTGCTCGTGATAATTGGAAGGCCGGTTTTTAGTTTACTTGCACGTGAGATCGGATTAGGACCAGAAAATCTCAACACGCTCTGGCTGACGATGATCGCACTTGGCGGGATGTTAGTGGGTGGTGCCGTGGTCCAGGCGACAGCAGGCGCCTTTTACGCAATGGGAAACACAAAGACGCCGACCAAAGTGTCTACCTTGCTTTATACGTTGTACGTTCCGGTAAAGGTTTTGGCGTTCTTTAAGTTTGGGCTCATCGGATTGGCTGTTACGGTGAGTATTTATTTTTTGACGAACAGCCTCGTGCAGTTTTGGCTGCTGCGCAAAGAGCCACCAAAAAACACACGAGGATTTTGTTCATTTTTGTGACTCTTGTGCTTCTTTGTGGCGAATAATTGTGGACGGCGGTGACGGTTTGGGCTTCGATTTCTTACGTGCGTCAGCAGTCACTACCGCCAGTTCTGCGAGTGAGGTCGTCTTGTCAGTTCCGAAGCCGGAGAGCGCAATGAGTTTGAGATAGCGCGCTGTGACCGTACTTGAAAAGTCGATCTGTTGCGGCGCAAACGTTGACAGCAATTCACCACGCGCAACCTCGCGCCAGTCGCGACCGTCATCGCTCACTTGCAGAACGTACGCACGGATGTCGCCCTCGTGCTCGCGATGATTCTGTCGCGGCATCAACACCACACCCGTCATCGCAACCGGCGCGTTGAGTGTGATGGTGAGATCCACCTGCTCGCGCGGCGATGTACTCTGCTCTCCTACAATGATGAAGGTGTTCGGGTCGCCATCGATGGCGGCATTCGCCGGCCCGCCGTTTACGTCAGCGACCGCGCCCAGCTTTTTCATGATGCCCGTATCGAAGAACAAGCCGCGGACCTGCTCAGGCGAGACGCTGACCTGCGGCTGAAAGCAATCGCTGCGCGCGTACTTCAGCAAGGAGTAACGAAGCTGTCGCGTGACCGGGTTCGCGCTTGCGGGATTGGAAACATCGAAGGCGGAGATGAGCAATCGTCCATCGCCCACGGCAAGCTCGAAAATCACGCCGAGCTTGTAGTTGCGGTTCCAGTCGTCGATGGCCCAAACGACTGGTTCCAGCTCGGCGGGCAGGTTGTCGAGATTTACAGCGCGCACGTTATGAATGATCTCGGCCCACTGCCAATCGAAATACGAAGAACTTGGAAATGCCATGAGCGCCCAACTCTTCGTCTCCTCCATCTTCAGATCAATCCAAAGCCCCAGCATGCGACCCCATGCCGGGCTCATCAAGCAATTCCAGAAAATCGGACTGCTATCGAGCGGCGGACTGGCCCAACTGAGATTGTTGTTGCGAGCAATGAGCAGCACGCGACCGCCTGCGGCCAACTTCGACTCAGCCTCGTCCCACGAACTAGTAATTAAAACATCCGGATTAGGCACCGGTTGACATGGTCCGCCGTCTACGGAGCTTGTTGACTGCCTCGCAGCATATTCTTCCGGATCGGAAGCGGGATACACCCAGAAGTTCCACTCGTTTTCAAAATAGGTGACTCCGCGAACTGCCTTTGGTCCAGGAACAATCTCTCTCGATACGGAACTGAAGAACGATTCAGGCGCGACGGTAACTACCAGCTTATGTTCCCCCGGCGCAAGAAGCTTCGAGAGGTCGACTGTGATCTTTCCGAGCGAGAAGTTCTTTCCGATGGGAATCGTGACTGGCCCCCATTCGCCTTGTAGTTTCGGACCAATCTTCCAAACAACGAGGCCACGTTCGATTGGTTCAGCACCGTAGTGTGCGACTTCGACAGCTACGTCCAATGTGTCGGCGGTTGTAAACACACGCTGCCGAAACCGCGCGAGCGGCACAGTTGCATTTGAGAACTGCTTGAACTCGTCCGCTGTGATGTAACTCTTCGGATCCCAGAAAGCATCGAGCAAACCGACAGGCGATGTTCCCTGCCCAAGGTAGTCGTGCAAATCGAGCAGTTGATATCCACTGAGGCCGCGCGTTCGCAGGTTTGCTTCAATCTCTTCCTTGTATGCAGCGAGTTGAAAGCGTCCTGAGTTGTATACAAACTTATTATTCTTCTCGAGCAGTCCGTGTGCCTTCAATGAGTCACGGAAGATCTCGTAATTGGACGGCCGCATGTAGCCCGTGAACTTTTTAATCACTTCATAATCGGGATAGGCGGCCCATTGGCCCACCTCGTGCGCGATCACGGGCAAGTTGATGTCCTTAAGAGTTACTTCATAATCACCCCCGAACCATCCGGACTCGCGGTGCAGCATGTTTGTACCAATCCGGTGAACTGCGAGATAGTCAGTGCCCTCGGTAAGGTTCGGCACTTCTCTTTCCGTGTGGCCCGTCCCGGTCGTGTAGAGCCGGCGTGAATCTTCCCTGCGATAGTGCTCGACCCACTGCGACAACGCTTCGTGCCATTTGCCTTTCGGTTCGTTGCTCGCCGACAGCAGCATGAAAGACGGATGATTCCCGTAAGCCTTGATCAGCCGATCCGTTTCTTCGTAGAGCATGCGGTCCATCACCGTGCCCGGACCGATCTCGTTCCACATACCCGGTTCGATCTGCAAGTAGAAACCAAGCTGATCGGCGGCTTCGAAAGCAGCTTCGGGCGGAGTCCACGAATGGAACCGCATGTGGTTCAAGCCCCAACGCTTGCACGTCTCAAAAAGTTTTTTCCACGACGCTACGTCGGTGGGCGGATAACCGGTGAGCGGGAAGTCGCCGCCGTTGTGAGTACCGCGAAAGATGATCGGCCTGCCGTTGAGGATGAATTCTTTTCCCACTGCTCGCAGATCACGCAGGCCGACCTTCATGTCGTAATACTCGTCGACGCCGGTTCCTCTTAACCACAACCTGAGTGGATACAAGCGCGGATTAAACTCATCCCAGCTTTCCTGATCGAGGCGAAGCGGCACTTCGACTTCCGCAGTTCCGCCGTGTTCATCCCACGTCGCCGGCGCGATACCAACATCCGGCCAGATTGCGGTTACTGTTCCCGATCCACTCAAGCCCGTTTGATTACCAATGCGAACTTTAATCAACATCGTCTTCTGGGCGAGATTCGGAAACGCCTGCGCGTCCTCGATCCACACTCTGCCGGTGTCCGTGAGTTCGATCTTGCCGGCGATGCCGTTCCAACTTCCGCCGAGCGAATCAGAAACGCTGTGCGCGTCAGGTCGATACGGCAGCAGCATGCGGTTGTCCACTCGAATCGTGAGCCGGTGACGGCCGGACGAGATAGCAGCGAGATCGTAAACGTGTGGCGCCACGAGACTGCGGTTTGATCCGAGCTTCTGTCCATCAATCCAAACAGTCGTTTCCCAGTGAGGGCGCTCGAGAGTCAGTATGAAGCGGCGGGCGGGTTGATACTGATAGATCTGTATGTCGCGCTGGTACCACGCCACGCCGAGATAATAGCGCGGCGGTTGAGAAAGGAAAGGCACTTTCACCTTACCGGGTTCGATATACGCCTTGTAGTCGTCGCGCAAATACCAGAAGCGATCGTACAGCGAGAGCACCCACGGCGTGCTGGTGCTGATGTCGTTTCCGTAGTGTTGTGCCTGCAGAACGCCCGGTAGCTTGATTGAGCCAGGCAGGTTTGTATTGAACCACTGATTTTTCTCGCCAGAGTCGGTTGGATCAAGCATGAAACGCCAGACGCCGTCGAGCGAGGTTTTGGCCTGGCACAGGGGCGCGGGAGTGAGTATGAGGACGACGATTGCAATCATCCTAATCATCATGTCACTCCTCGCAAGAGTTTTAAGGCAGGTTAAATAACTTTACCGGCTCTCGATCGGCCGCGAGTTTTATCTCGCGTTCGAACGTGAATCCTAACCGTTGCAGTAACCCGATCGACGCCTCGTTATCGAGAGACGTGATCGCGAGGATACGTTCGAGCCGCAGTCTTTCACGTGCGTCCTGCAACACCGCGGTTGCTGCTTCAAAAGCAAATCCCTTGTTCCAGAACTCGGGAAGGAAAGCGAAACCGATGTCGGGATCGGGCAGTTCTTCTCGCTGGATCAACCCGCACATTCCCATCGGCGTGTGTGATTCTCTGAGTTCAACCAGATACAGCCCAAAGGCATTTCGTTCGTAACTCGCGACGGGACCATTCAGTATATATTGGCCGGCATCTTCGAGTTCCCTCACCTTCTTGTCCCCGATGTAACGAAGAAACGACGGTTCGTTGAGCAGCGCGAGGATAAACTCGGCATCTTCAACAGTGAACTCACGCAGGATCAATCGTTCAGTTCCCAGAACTGTCATAGAATGCTCCAGCTAAAGAAGGAGGAGTATGGCAGAAAGATCGTTTGTGTGTCTCGTGGTTATCTTGCTGGCGAGTCTCGTGGGCCACGGATCTCCACGGATAGATATGGATGTGCTGCACTACTCGGCGACACTCGAGCCCGATATCAGCGCTAAATCCGTAAAAGGATCGGTGCTGATCCGCGTTTCAACAACGTCGACCGCGGTGGAATTTGATTGTGGCGATCTCGCGATTGATTCAGTTAAGAGCGGCGAGACACCGCTGCAATTTTCAGTGACCAATCACAAGTTGCGAGTGTCGTTGCCGCCGGGAAAACAAGTGCGCGACATCGGGATCGAATTTCACGGCACGCCAAAACGCGGGGTTCGATTCTATCCGGATCGCCAACAGGTCTACACGCTTTTTTTCACCAGTCAATGGATGGTCTGCGTCGACGATCCAGCCGACAAAGCCACGCTGACTCTCAAACTGATCCTACCGGCGAACTTAACCCCGATCGCAAACGGCGAACTCGTTTCCACAAGCGAACTGCCAAACAATCGACGCGTTTCCGAGTGGCGACAGGAGACGCCTATTCCCACATACATCTTCGGTTTTGCCGCCGGTCCCTTTCACGTCGTGAAGGAGAAACGAAGAAACGTTGAGCTGCAATACCTCGCGACAAACTACAGCGAGAGCGAAGTGCGTCGCATCTTTCGCGACACGCCTGACATGCTCGACTTCTTCGAAGATCGCGCCGGGGTGAAGTATGCCGATAAGACGTACACGCAAGTGCTCGCGGCGGGCGGTGTCGAACAGGAGATGAGCAGTTTCACGGCTTTGAAAGAGTCGTACGGCAAGCAGGTGCTGGAGAACGAACAGGCCCAATGGCTCGGGGCGCACGAGTTTGCGCATCAGTGGTGGGGCAACATGGTGACCTGTCACGACTGGAACCATTTCTGGCTCAACGAAGGAATCGCAGCGTTCATGGCCGCCGCGTATTTCGAACATCGCTTCGGCCGCGCGGCTTACCTGCGCGAGATCGAAACGTACCGCGCGAACTACGAGAAAGTGCGAGCGGCAGGTAAAGACAAGTCGCTGGTCTTTCCGGACTGGCTGAGGCCGACGAATGAAGACCGCACGCTCGTTTATGACAAGGGAGCGTACGTCCTGCATGTGCTGCGCGAAGAGATTGGCGAGCGCGCTTTTTGGAATGGAATACGGCTGTTCACGCGGCGACACTTTGGGAAGTCAGTAGTTACGAGCGACTTCGTGGCCGCGATGGAAGAAGCGAACGGCAAGAGTTTGAAACAATTCTTCGCGAAGTGGGTCACGTTAGAGACCGCAGGTGAACGCAGATTTCATCCGCGGTCATCTGCGGCCGTCCACAACGCCGTTACGCAGCAAATCTGGTAGCGACCCGTAACCGTTCGGCGATCGCTTGTTTCGGTTGTGCGCCGATTAAACGATCGATGAGTTTCCCGTCTTTGAAGATGAGCATTGTCGGTATGCTTGCGATCTGAAAGCGCGAAGCTGTTTGCGGGTTCTCATCGACATTCAGTTTAGCTATGCGATAATGCCCCTGCGACTCCGCGGCCAGCTCATCCAACACCGGCGCGATCATCCGGCATGGACCACACCATGGCGCCCAACAATCAACCAGCACCGGACGTCCAGTCGTTTGCAATGCCTCGCGTTCAAACGTCTGGTCAGTGATGACTACCGGCTTCGAATCCTGCGCGCTGGTCGTGGCTCCCAGTAGCTGTCCGCACCGGCCGCATTTCGCTTCAGTAGTCGCCAGCCTGCCTTCATCGACCCGGTTCTTCGCCCCGCAATTACTGCAAGTAAGTACCTGCATTGACTTCACCTCCACTTTCCAGTTTGATTGTCCTTAATCGCAAAATTTTTGCAAATGAGTGGCGTTCCCTATTCGGTGCCAACTCCGTGTTTTAAACCTTGAGCAGAGAGATTCACCGCACTATACTTGCGCTCAGCCATCCGTCCAGAACAATAAGCCACGTCGGAGGAATATCATGCGAAACTGGAGAAGTAAGGTCCTTCAGAATTTCAAGATTTCTAACTGCTCCCCGATCGTTTTTCCGCTGCTCATATCCGTCACCATCTTATCGGCCGCAGACGTAGCGAGATCTCAGGGATTACCCGGACCGGGCATTCGCGAACGCAATCGTGTCATGGACGATCACGATCGCGACATCAATCGAATGAAGAACGATGCGAAGATGGCCACCGAGCACAGGCGAAATCTTTTCCCGCAAATCAATGAAGACTTTCAGCGCATTCAGGTAATTCATAACGAGATCGTGCGCATACTTCAGTCTGAGAAGGGACTTGATTACGGCCGCCTGGCGAACCTGACTGATGACATGAAGAAACGAAGCTCTCGCTTGCGAGAAAACCTGGCCTTGCCCGAGCGCGAGAAGACGGACACGCGGCCTACTCACACCGAAACCGTCGACGAAACTCACATGAAGAAGACAATCGTTGCGCTGCACGATCTCGTCGTCAGCTTTGTGGGAAATCCGATTTTCAAGAACCTCGCCGTCGTTGATGCGAAAGTAATCGAAGACGCCCGGGCCAATCTTGATCACATCATTGACGTCAGTGACGAGATAAAAAGAGAAGCGAAGATGTTAGGCAAGTCCGCTACGAAGTAAGGTCGCAAAAAGCACAAAAGGCACAAAGAGTTTCGAAAACTCTTTGTGCCTTTTTGTGGCTTAAGAAACCTCAGAACGAGTATCGCAGTTGAATTCGTCCCGAGCGGAAGCTGCGGAGTGTGGTGTTGGGTCCTCCGTTAAGCTCCGGTTGGTTGAAGAACGTGTTGAAGACATCGCCATCGCTGTTGCCACCCACGCTGGCAGCGTCCCAGGTAAAGATCGGGTGGTTGAAAACGTTGAAGAAGTCCACACGGATTTCAAACTTGTCACCTTCCCATGGCGTGAACGGCATCCCGATCGCTTTGGTCAAGCTGACGTCAAAACGATTCAGGGTTGGCGCACGCAATGTGTTTCTGCCGACGATACCAGTGCGAATCGCCGGATCAACGATAAAGCGAGCGTCATTCAAAGCAATGGGTGTGACGAAGTCGTTTGTGCAATAGCCCGTCGGTGAAGGCACGTCGCACAAGTCGTTGAAGATGGCCACAGAATTTCGTGGCGCATTCAGGTTGCCGAGAGCAGGACGATCGTTGGTAGCAACGCCGTCACCGTTGATGTCGAAGCCGTTCAAGTAAGCTGTTTCCGGTGCACCCGACTGAATGCGCCAGATGCCTGACAGAGTGAAGCCACTTGTAATGCCACGGACAAACCGGTTCTCGCCGGCGGTCGGAATGTCGTAGAGGAACGTCAGATTGGCCGCGTGTGGCACGTCAAAGCTGGCCACGCTGCGATCCGCTCTGCGTCCGCCGACCAGACTGAGTAGATCCGAAGTTCGGCTGCTGCCGCCCGAAGTTACAAACACCTCGCTGTTCACGTCGTCGATGGCCTTCGAATAGGTGTAAGCAAACCTGAACAGCAGGCCATTGCGGAATCCGCGTTCGAGACGTGTTTGCAGCGAGTGATAGATCGAGTCGCCCGCGTTGGTTCGCGGTTGAATTGGACCACGATTCGGGTGAATGCGTACACCAGTCTCCGGGTTGATCGGGTTCAGTTCTTCGTTGAGGAACTGATGAAGTCCGCGCGAGCCCACGTAAGCGATGTCCCAAATAATGTCCCAGGGCATTTGGCGTTGGATGCCAAAGTTCCAGACGTAAGTCTTCGGGTTATGAAGGTTTGTCGTCACTGTCGACTGAGTGGCCTTTGGATTCGGAGCCGGAGCCGTCGTCGGCAACGTGCTGGTGGCGTTGGCAAAACCTCGACCACCGACACTGGAGCCGAGAGTCGTGATACCGATGGCATTCGGCGATGACGCAACGGTATTGCTCAGGATGTTGTTGAAGTAAATGTCGTAGTTCACTGCGAAACCGCCGCGAATTACGGTGCGATCCTGGCCAAACAACCACTTGCCGAAGCTCGGCGTGTAAGCAAAGCTGAAGCGCGGCGCGAAGTTGTTCTTGTCACGATCGACTTCGCATCGCGTGAGCAGCGGCACATCAAATCCGCAAAATGCCGGGAACGGCGCCGCATTCTGAGCTACGCCATAAAGCTCGTAGCGCAAACCGAGGTTGAGTGAAAGGTTCGGACGAACACGCCAGGTATCATTGATGAAGTAAGCCTGGTTGGTTACGTCAGGATGATCGACGTTCTCGCCGAATACTTTCGAGGCGAAGGTTCCATTTGTACCCGAGAAGTTATCGATAAAGTTTCCAAATGCAGGAAACGCCTCGACACCAGCGACCGGATCAGCAGCGCTGTTCGTGAAAGCAAAGCTGCCGCGAGTGTTGATTGGCACAAACTGCTTCGCTCTTTGAACCATCACGTCAAAACCGGCGCGGAAAGTGTGATTGCCGATCGTGTGTGCGATCGTGTCCTGGAACTGGTAGTTATTGAAGATACGACCTTGCGGGAACGTCGCATCAGGACCAATACCGGTCACTTTCGAAGCGCTGCCGCCAAACAAGATCTGCGGCGGCGCGTTGAGCAGCTCGGGATTGCGGTAGTTGAAGAGCACGTTGAACCGGCCATAACCAAAGCGAAATTCGTTGGTTGTGTTCGGTGAGAATGTACGTGTCCAGTTGATATAAGCGTTCTGAATCAAACTGGGTACGTCGACTTCAGTTCCCGGAAATTGAAGCGTTGAAAATTGCGGGAGCTGATTAGCAAAGAGTTGATCGTCGGCAAGGTAACGAACGGCGACGGCGTCATTCGAATTCGGCGTCCAGTCCACGCGGAACAGATACTGAGTATCGTCCACTGGCTGTGAACTTGTTCGGGTCGCGGTACCGAACGGAATAGATCCGCGACCGCCGCCGAGCGGCACGTTGAAAACGCCGGTGGATCCGCGCAGGTCACCGATGGTAGCTAGATAACGATCGAGGTTCGGGCTCGCTCCCACCGGGAACAGCGCCCGCAGTTGCGCCACACCTTCAGCGGTCGGCACGACTGGTGACGACGTTACGCCCCCCGCTCTAAACGGGGACCATTGAATAGTGCTGAAGAAGAACAGCTTGTTCTTCAGGATTGGACCACCAACCGAGAAACCGTAGTCGTTCTCGATCGTGACCGGTTTCTTCGTCAAACCGAGGCCTGCCTTTTCGAATGGTGAAAGTGCGGAGAGCTTGCTCGGAATGATCACGTCGTACACGGAACCGTGAAAGTCGTTTGTTCCACTGCGTGTGATTACGTTCACCACAGCGCCACCAGCGCGGCCGTACTCGGCTGAGTAGTCGCTGTGCAGGACAGTTACTTCGTTGTAACCGTCGCGTAGTACTGGCTGATAAAACTGGCCAGTGATTGAGTTGTCGTTGTTGTCCAGTCCGTCGATCAACTGGTTGTTCGCGCGAGCGCGCAGACCATTCACCGAGAACTCTGTTCCCTGAACAAAGCCGCCGGCCAATGGACCTGGATCAACTACGCCGGGCAACGTGAACACGAGGTTGACCGGGTTCAGACCCTGAACGGGAAGTTCAGTAATCTGCCGAGTGCCGAGGGTGTTCACGCGCGCGCCGTCCTGGCTTTGAAGTTCAACCGTAGTAGCCGAGGTAACTGTTACTACCTCAGTTGGATTTCCTACCTCTAATGGGAAGGGTGCTTCCGCAGTTTGAGCGGCTGCTACGACTACTTCGCGAGTGGCGCTTTTGAATCCCGTCACACTAACTTCAACTTTGTAGGTTCCTGGATCGACAGCGTCGAAACGATAGTTCCCATCTTCTTGTGAAGTTGTTTCGCGTGTTACCCCAGTAGCCGCGTTAGTGATTTTAATTGTGGCCGCTGCGACGGCAGCGCCGTTAGGGTCGGTAACTGTACCGACGATGAAGCCCTTACTGGTTTGGCCCAGGGAGGTGGGCACCAATACAAGCAACATCAGCATTGTGCTAGTAGCTAAGTATTTCAATTTTGCCATTTGTTGTCCTCCGATATTTCGGAAATTCCTCTAGGATGTTGGCCCCTACATTTTCATGATGATCTGGGGAGTTCTTGGAGGGGCAACTACCGGGCCAATGGTTGCGAAGAACTGATCGCAACGAGAGGAGAGATATTTTTTTCGTATTCGGATCGTAGCGATCCAAATCTCTCAATATCTCCAAAAACAAAAACAGTTTCGAGCGCGCGTTACAATCCAAAAATTTGTACGAATTAGAGTAGTAAGAGGTGAGGCAACTCAACAGAGTGCACTTGCATCGCGCGCTGATCTCGATGATGAAGTCTTGAACGCAACAAGGCTCATGAAGCACTAAGGTTCTTTGTACCTTTGTCCCTCTTGTGGCTGGAAATCGAACCAACCGATCTGATATTCTTTTGCGTGCCAACCCTCCAACTCCCCAACACACATTGGAGGTAAGCTCGCCTTAATCGTTTATATCTATGGGTACGGTTCGCTAAGTCTGAAGAAACCCGAGCTGCCGCGGTTTCCCCCAAATCGATAGAAAGCAGCAACTTTATCGAGCCCGATCTGTGATTGAAAACGCCTCCCATGAGAAACAATCAAGCTGCGCCTTTCATTAGGACGAGCGTCGCTCTCCTGTTGCTCGTTTGTATTTTCAACCTCATTGCGTACCCGATCTCGTTAGCGACGCGCGCCGCAGGAGCTGTTCCGCTCGTCCCTTTTGACGGACCAACGGAGTTCATCAGGCGAATCAATCTGACATCCAACGACCTGATATTCAGCGCCTTTACGGGGAAGCTTTACGCCAGTGTTCCGAGCACCGCTGGCAGTGGCGGCAATAGCATCACGACTATCGATCCGGCTACAGGGGCAGTTAATGGATCTACATTTATCGGCAGTGAACCAAACAGGCTCTCGTTGTCAGACGACGGACACAGCCTGTACGTTTCGCTTGATGGCGCGGCTGCAATTCGACGGCTGGATGTCCTGACGAACACTCCCGGCCTGCAGTTCTCGGCCGGTCAAGACCCGTTCTTCGGTCGTTACTCTGTGAATGATTTGGCTGTTGCTCCGGGTGATCCGAATCTGGTGGCCGTATCCAGATCTCAACAGGGAGTGGCGGTTTACGAGAACGGCGTTCCTCGCAATAGCGTTGTACTCGGCAGTGACTCTCTTGCCTTTTCCACTTCTGCTTCGAAGCTTTATGGCGCCGGACAATTCAGCAGCGGTTTCCAGACCCTGACAATTGATGGAACAGGTGTCAGTCTCGGCTCTGCGAGCACGGTTGGTAACGGCGGACGAATCAAGTTCGCCGGTGGTCTGCTTTTCAATTCGTTTGGTCAGGTCATCAATCCTGATACCAATTCGCTGCTTGGCACATTCGCCAACGCTTCGACTAACGCTATCTCCAGTGCCTTTGTGCCTGACGCCACAGCGGGGCGCGCGTTCTATCTAACCCCCGGTCAAACCGGTGGCACCTTAACGCTCAAGGCTTACGATATAAATACTTTTCTTTTACTCGGTTCGCTCAACATAACTGGCGTTAACGGCACGGCTGGTTCGCTTGTGCGCTGGGGCGCGAATGGACTTGCTTTCCGTACCACGGGCAATCAGTTATTCATCATTCAGACGTCGCTGATTCCGTCAGCGGAACCGATACCAACTCCGACGCCGACGCCTTCGCCAACGCCGCTTCCATCGCCGTCACCGGCAGCGGCCGCATTCGTTAGACAAATGGCGTTAAGCGCGAACGATCTCGTTTACAACCAGACCACGCAAAGATTGTATGCGAGTGTTCCGAGTAGCGAGGGCAGCACCGGTAACAGCGTCGCGGAAATCGATCCCGTCACGGCTACCATCCCCAATCAGGTCTTTGTGGGAAGCGAACCGACACAGTTGGCCCAGGCAGATGATAACCAGACGCTTTACGTCGGCATCGTGGGCGCCTCGTCCGTAAGGCGCTATAACATTATTTCGCACACCGCCGGCGACCAATTCCCTATTGGACGCGATAACTTTACTGGTCCTTATTCGTTAAGTGACATCGCCGTACAGCCTGGTAATCCCAACGTCGTCGCAGTGGCCCGTCAACAGCAGTTCGTTTCTCCTTCAGAAGCCGGTGTTGCGATCTTTGATAACGGCGTGCAGCGCATGAAGACTGGCCCAGGTCATATCGAAGGGGCTGATGTTCTCGCCTTTGGATCTCCGTCGGTTCTCTACGGCAATAATTTCCAGGGCGTCACTACGATGACGGTCGATAGCTCCGGCGTTACTGTAACCGGCACGAATCGTTTGACACTCGGCAACTCACTGATCTTCGATAACGGTCTTTTGTATAGTTCGAGCGGTCAGGTGCTCAATCCCACTACGGGGGATCTCGTCGGGACTTTCGCCGCGGGCTTCGGGGCGATTCTTGCCGTCGATTCAGCTAACGGCCGCGTCTATTTCCTGACTGGCAGCAGTCCGAATCTTCAGCTGCGGGCTTTTGATATCAATTCGTTTCTTCCACTCGGCTTCGTCAATATCTCAGGTGTAAACGGTAATCCAACAAGTCTGGTCCGCTGGGGCACGAACGGGTTGGCGTTTCGTACGACCAGTCGCCAGGTGTTTCTGATAGAGACTGCACTCGTGAATCCCGCTGTGCCGGTTGCGTCTCCTACTCCGACGCCGTCGCCAACACCATCCCCGTCTCCGGCATACATTCCGACGTTTATCAGGCAAGTCGATTTAGCGGCTAACAACATTATCTATAGCGAAGCGACGCAAGCGCTTTATGCAAGCGTGCCAAGCACTGCTCCCGCTAACGGCAACAGCATCACGAAGATTACACCTGACACCGGCGCGGTTGGACTATCCACCTTCATCGGCAGCGAGCCGAACAAGATGGCCATTTCCAGTGATGGTCAGACGCTTTGGGTACACCTTGACGGTGCAAACGCTGCTCGCAAGTTTGCAGTTACAACTCAGACTCCGGGCCTGCAATTCAATACCAGCTCGCAACCGCCCGCTGATATGGAAGTGGTTCCCGGAAGTCCGAATGCGTTAGTGATAAGCAGGCTTTTCACTAACCTTGCGGTCTATGACGACGGGGTTCAACGTCCGAACACCGGCAATTCATTTCCTACTGTCGGACCGATCGAGTTTGGCGCTACGCCGTCGATCCTGTATGGCTTTAACAATACGTCGAGCGCGCTGGATCTGGTGCAGTACCTCGTTGATGTTTCAGGCATCACTAACACAACTTCTACCGGAGCTCTGTTGAGCGGCAGCGGGGGCGGGTTTGAGTTTTCGAACGGCCGTTTGTATTCCGGTTCAGGTAGAGTCGCCGATCCTGAGAGCAAGACACTGGTCGGAACATTTCAGGGCATGGGCTTTCCGGCGGCAATGGTCGTCGATGGCGTTAACAATCGGACCTTCTTTGCGACCTCCACCGGATCAAGCATTCTAATATTCGGCTACGATTCCAATACTTTCCTTCCCATTGGGACGATAACAGTTCCTGGTATTTCCGCTCCCGTTGGAAGTCTGGTGCGATGGGGAACAAACGGACTGGCGTTTAATACGATCGCATCTTTCGGTTTGACCAAGAGCCAGGTTTATTTGTTACAAACCGAGCTCGTGTCAAACGCCGGCGCGGTCCCGACCGGATTGCAGTTTGAGACCGGCAATACTTTGACCTTCGAAGGCACGCCCTCACTGGCGATTAAGGTTGTCAGAACAGGAAATGTTTCAGGCACTGTTTCGGTTGATTATGCGACCAGCGATGGCACTGCAACCGCAGGCTCGGATTACACCCCCGCAAGTGGCACTCTCACCTTTGGACCAGGCGAGTTGAGTAAGATCGTCAACATCCCAATCATCAATGACAATCTCTACGAAGGTGGAAATGAGACATTCAACCTCACCTTATCAAATCCCACCGCGCCCGCTATCGTCACGACGGGTACCACGACCATTACGATCGGCGACAACGAAACTAAACCGTCTATTTTCATCTCTTCCAATGTTCGCATTTCGGAGGGTAGTTCAGGCACGAAAAACGCGGCCATCAACGTAACCCTCCCTAATCCCTCTTTCGAAACCATCACCGTGGACTACGCGACTGCTAACGGCACCGCCACCGCGGGCGTTGATTATGTGGCCACGTCGGGTACGCTCACTTTCAATCCGGGAACAACATCACAGACCATCAACGTTGTCATAAACGGCGATACCACGGTTGAGCAGGACGAAACGTTCACCATCACTCTGAGCAATGCGACCAACGTAACCTTCATCTCCAATGCCGTTTCAAGTGTGACGATTGGGAACGATGATGCGTCAGTGCAACTGCCTAACGCTGCCATCAGCGTGAATGAAGGAGCAGGGTTTGTGGCGGTGACCGTCACTCGCTTCGGCGACGGAGCGCAAAATTCCAGTGTCCAGTTAAGCACGACTGATACGGCCGGCTTGCAAGACTGCACGCTCGCAAACGGCAAAGCGTCTGAGCGTTGCGATTACGCGACGACCGTAGCCACAGCGCAATTCGGCATCGGACAGTCGGTCCAAACCGTTATTATTCCGATCGTAGATGATGCGCTGGTGGAAGGTAATGAAACCTTCACTGTGACTTTGAATGGACCAACTGGAGCAACTCTGGGAGCGACGAATACAGCGACAATCACGATTGTCGATAACGACGCTACTCCCGCAACGCAGAACCCGATCGACGGCGTGACTTTCTTCATTACGCAGCAGTACATCGACTTCCTCGGCCGCTTGCCTGACAACCTCGGTCTCCTCAATTGGACCGACACTTTGGGCAATTGTCCGAATAACGGTCTCGGTGAGTTTGACAATCCCACTTGCGATCGCGTGCACGTCTCCTCCGGCTTCTTCCTTTCGGAAGAGTTTCGCGG